>CAMDBZ010000040.1 GCA_945889565.1 Thermoflexus hugenholtzii JAD2
GAGCGCCTTCGCGCAGCGCGATCGCAGCGGCTGCGGCCACGAGCGCGGCGGCGCGGCGCGCGGCGCGCGCATCGATCACCACGCCGTCGACCAGCACCTCGGGCGCGTGCGCGCGTCGCCGCTCCCACGCCGCCACGACGCGCTGCGCCGCCGCAACGCGCGCGGGGTCCGGCGCGAACAGCGCATTGAACCCCGCCGCCTCCGCCTCGATCTCGACGACAACGCCGCTCGCGCCCGCCTCCCGCGCAAGCGTGGCGACCGCGGCGCGCGCGCCGCCTGCGAGGCCCGGCGTCGCCACGAGCCACGGCAGCTCGGCGGCCGCTGCCGCGCGGCCGCACGCCGCCAGCGCCTCGCGCAGCGCGCCCGCGTGCACACCCGGCAGGCCGAGGTCCGCCGCGAACGCCACCGCGTCCAGCAGGATCGCGCCGTGCCGGTCGATCGCCGCGAGCTGCGCGTCGAGTGCGCGGAGCGCGGCCGCCGACGCGATCTCCGCGACCAGCCGCACGCTGCCCGGCTCCACGCCGGCGCGCACCTCCTGGCGACGGATCGCCACATCGGCCGTGCGTGCGTCCTGCGGCTCCGCGCTGCGCGCCAGCACGACGGCGCCGACGCCCGCGGCCACGCCACGCGTGAGCACCGCCTCGAGGTCCGCCGCGAGCTCGCCCGAGCGCGCGGCGGACGCCCGCACGAGCACGCCGCAGCCCGCGCCCGCCGCTGCGGCGGCCAGCGCACGCGCTGCGCGGCGTGCCCCCGCGCGGTCACCGAAGGCCTGCGCGCCGGCGAGGTCCAGCAGCACCGCGTCCGCCGCGCACGCGCGCACCGCACGCGCGGCGCTCGCGTCGAGCGGTTGCAGCTGCAGCACGCTGCGCAGCGCTATCACGGAAGTGCGATCACGGCGCTAGCGCGTCAGCTCGCCGGACACCGGCTCGCCGGCGTCCACGTCGGCCAGGAACTGCAGCACCGCGTCGGTCCAGTCCTTCGGCCGCTGCGCGGAGGTGCCGTGGAAGCAGCCGGTCATGCGCACCATGCGCCGCTGCGGTAGCCCGTCCGCCAGCCGATGCACGCTGTCCGCGATCAGCTCGTCCCAGTCGCCGTAGATCACGAGCGCCGGCATCGTCAGCGCCGGCAGCTGCGGCGTGAGGTCGGCGCGCGACTGCATGCCGACGTATGCGCCCGCGAGCCCCGGGCTCTGTGCGAACTGCGCGGGGACTTGCGCCGTGTCCGCGGGCGGGCGGGACCCGCGCGTGGTCGTGTCGGAGAGCACGAGCGCGCGCGTCGACTCGGGATAGTCGACCGCGTACTGCAACGCGATCTGCCCGCCGAACGACATCCCGCCGATCACGCATTCGTCCGCCGCGCCCGCCGCCTCCAGCACCGCGCGCAGGTCCGCAGCCAGCTCCGCCATCGAGTACTGCGCGGGATCCGCGGGCGCGCTCGAACCGCCGTGCCCGCGCGCGTCCCAGAGGATCAGCCGGCGCCCCGCCGCGAGATACGGCTGCTGCCACGCCCACATCTCGAGTGACGCGCTGAAGCCGTGCGCGAGCACGAGCGGAGGGCCGTCCCCGGCCACCTCGTAGCGGATGCGCACGCCGCCCGGCCGCAGCGCCTCCGGCATCGCTAGCCCGCCAGGATCGCGTCGAGGCGATCCGCTGGCGCCGACGGTCCCACCACCGCCAGCGCGAACTGCCCCGGCCCGATCACGCGCTTCGCGACGCGCTGCACGTCCGCCGCCGTCACCGCGCGCAGCGCCGCCACCGTCTCGTCCACGGACTCGATGCGCCCGTCCTGCAGCAGCTGGTCGCCGTAGCGCTGCCCGTACGACATCGCCGTCTCGATGGACAGCCGGAACGTGCCCGCCGCGTAATCGATCGCGCGGCGCAGCTCGTCCTCCGGGACCGGGTCCGCGACGATGCGCCGCAGCTCCGCGACGATCACCTGTAGCGCCTCCTCTTGCTGCGCCCGCGTCACCCCCGCCGCCACCGTGAACGCGCCGATGTCGCGGAAACGCGACACGCGCGAGCCGACCGAGTACGCGAGCCCGCGGCGCTCCCGCACTTCCTCGAACAGCCGCGACGACATCCCGCGCCCGAGGATCGTGTGCAGGATCTCCAGCGCGTAGCGGTCGGGGTCGTTGCGCGCCAGCGCCTGCGCGGAGAGCGCGATCTGCGTCTGCTCCGTCTCGCGCTGCTCCACGATCACGCGCTCCGCGGGCAGCCCCGCGCGCGCGGGCGGCGGCAGTGTCGCGTCGCCCGCGGGCAGGTCGCGGAACAGCCGCTCCGCCGCCGCGACCACCGCCTCGTGCTCGACGTTCCCGGCGACCGAGAACACGGCGTTGCGTGCCGTGTAGAAGCGCTCCATGTGCGCCGTGAAGTCCACGCGCGCCAGCGCACCCACGGTCTCCAGCGAGCCCGCCACCGGCCAGCCCACCGGCTGGTCCCCGAACGTCGCCCGCCCCAGCAGCTCGCCGACCCAGGACGCCGGCGTGTCGTGGCTGCGCCGGATCTCCTGCTGCACCACCGTGCGCTCCCGGTCGATCTCCTCCGTTGGCAGCAGCGAGTGCTGGATCATGTCGGCGACCACGTCGATGCCGGCTGCGGCCGCCTCGAACGGCACGTTGTTCCAGTAGCAGGTGAGCTCGTGCGTGGTGTACGCGTTCAGCGTCCCGCCCGCGCCCTCGATCGCCTGCGCGATCTGCTGCGCCGTTGGCCGCGCGGCCGTCCCCTTGAACAGCATGTGCTCGAGGTAGTGCGACAGCCCGTTCGTGCGCGCGTCCTCGCCGCGCGAGCCCACGCCCGCGAAGAACGCGACCGCGGCCGCCTGCGCCGTCGGCAGCGTCGCCGTGATTACGCGCAGCCCATTCGGAAGCTCGGAGATGCGCGGCACTACCGCCACTCGGTCCTCCTCAGACACGTCGCCCGCATCGCGCGCCGCGGACCGAGAGCGTACGGCGGCGGCGGAGGGCGCGGCAAGGCGCGTCGCGTCGCGCCCACATCACTCCGCTCACCACGTTCGCTCGCCCCCGTCCTCACCTGATTGACGCCACCCGCGCTCACGCTAGCATGGGGCGTGTCCCCCATCCCCTCCCCGCGAACGCGTCCCCCCGCTCTGTGTGGGCCTGTGCGGGCGACCTTGCGTCGCGTGAGGCGGTGCTGATTGCCGAAATACGTCTTCGTGACCGGCGGCGTGGTCAGCTCCGTCGGCAAAGGCATCGTCACCGCCTCGCTCGGCCGCATCCTCAAGTCGCGCGGGCTGCGCGTCTCCATCCTCAAGCTCGACCCCTACATCAACGTCGATCCCGGCACCATGTCCCCTTACCAGCACGGCGAGGTCTACGTCACCGACGACGGCGCGGAGACCGACCTCGACCTCGGCCATTACGAGCGCTTCCTCGACCAGCCGCTCACCCGCGTGAACTCCACCTCTACCGGCCAGGTCTACGAGGAGGTCATCCGCAAGGAGCGCCGCGGCGACTTCCTCGGCGGCACCATCCAGCCGATCCCCCACATCACCAACGAGATCAAGCGCCGCATCCGCCTCGCCGGCCAGGCGCTCGATGCCGAGGTCGTGCTCGTCGAGGTCGGCGGCACCGTCGGCGACATGGAAGGCCAGCCCTTCCTCGAGACGATCAGCCAGCTCCGCCACGCGCTCGGCCCGCAGGAGACGCTGTCCATCCACGTGACGCTGCTCCCTTATATCGGCGCGACGCATGAGCTCAAGACCAAGCCCACGCAGCACTCCGTCCGCGAGCTGCGCACCTTCGGCATCCAGCCCGACGTGATCGTCGCGCGCTCCGACCTGCCCGTCCCGCAGGCCCTGCGCGAGAAGATCTCGCTGTTCTGCAACGTGGACACCGAGGCGGTGATCGCGCTGGAGACCGCCGACTCCATCTACGAGGTGCCGCTCTACCTCGAGGCCGCGGGGCTCGGAGAGCTCGTCGCGAAGCAGCTCGAGCTGCCGCCCGCCGCGCCCGACCTCACCGACTGGCGCTCCTTCGTGGAGCGGCTGCGCAACCCGCAGACGACCGTCCGCGTCGCCGTCGTCGGCAAGTACGTCGAGCTGCACGACGCGTACCTCTCGATCAAAGAGGCGCTCATCCACGCCGGCGTGCACCACCACGCGCGCGTCGATCTGCGCTGGGTGCACTCCGAGGACCTGGAGGCGCGCCCCGCCGCCGAGGTGATCGGCGACGTCGACGGCATCCTGCTCTGCCCCGGCTTCGGCGATCGCGGCCTGGAGGGCAAGATTGCCGCCGTGCAGTACGCGCGCGAGGAGCGCATCCCCTACCTCGGCGACTGCCTCGGCATGCAGATGCTCGTCTGCGAGTTCGCGCGCAACGTCGCCGGCATGCCCGGCGCCAACACCACTGAGGCCGACCCGCGCACGCCCTTCCCCGTGATCGCGCTGCTGTCCGAGCAGCGCTCCGTCGACGAGCTCGGCGGCACCATGCGCCTCGGCGGCTACGACTGCCGGCTCGTGCCGGGGACGCGCGCCCACGCCGCCTACGGCACCGAGCTCATCCGAGAGCGCCACCGCCACCGCTATGAGGTGAACAACGCACTGCTGCCCGCGCTGGAGGCGCACGGCCTTGTCGCGTCCGGCTGGTCGCCGGACGGCCAGCTCGTGGAGATCGTCGAGCTGCGCGACCACCCGTGGATGGTCGGCGCGCAGTTTCACCCGGAGTTCACGTCGCGGCCCAACCGCCCGCAACCGCTCTTTCGCGACTTCCTCGGCGCGGCGCTGGAGCGCGCGCGGGACCGTCACGCCACCAGCATGGCGCGCGCGTGACGCTGCGCCTGCTGCACACGCTTGCGCTGTTCTGGCTCGCCGGCGGGCTCGGCGCCGTCGCCGTCCCCGTCTGGCGCGCCTGGCGCACCGCCGACCTGCCGGAGCGCACGCTGCTGCTGTCCGAGGCGCAGCGCAACGAGACCGCCTGGCTGCTCCCCGGCTTCATCGCCGTGGGCGTCACCGGCATCGCCTGGGCCGCCGGCGCCGACTGGAACCTCGTCACCACCGGCTGGCTGCTCGCCCTCGAGATCGTCTACATGCTGGACGTCTTCGTGGCGCTGCCGCTGCTCGGCGTCGGCCTGCGCCGCGTGCGCTACCTCGCGCTGCAGGCCAACAAGCGTGGCGAGATCACCCCGGAGCTCGCCGCCGCGCTCGCCGACAACGTGCCGGTCGTATTCGCTACGATACTGGTGGCGACGCTGCCGCTGATGGCTTGGCTCGCCGTCTTCAAGCCGTTCTAGCAGCGTCCATACGCGCGTTCGGAGGCTCGACGATGCGCCTGTTCCTCGACACCGCGAACATCGAAGAGATTCGCCGAGCCGCCGCCATGGGCGTCATCTCGGGCGTCACCACCAACCCCACGCTCGTCGCCCGCGAGGGCGTGGACTACCGCACCCGCGTGCTCGAGATCTGCGAGGTCGTAGACGGCCCCATCTCCGCCGAGTGCATCTCGACTGGCGCCGACGACATCGTGGCGGAGGCCCGCCGCGTGGCCGCCTGGCACCCCAACGTCGTCGTCAAGGTGCCGCTCACGGAACCGGGGCTGGCCGCCATCCGCCGGCTCTCCGCGGAAGGCATCCGCATCAACACCACGCTCATCTTCTCCGCCAACCAGGCGCTGCTCGCCGCGCTTGCCGGCGCCGCGTACGTCTCGCCCTTCGTCGGCCGGCTGGACGACGCGGGAGAGGACGGCATGACGATGGTCAGCGAGGCGGTGCGCATCTTCGAGCTCTACCACCTGCCGACGCAGGTGCTGGCCGCCAGCATCCGCAGCCCGCGCCACGTCACGCAGGCCGCCCTCGCCGGCGCGCACGTGGCCACGCTGCCGGCCAACGTGCTGTTCCAGATGGTGCGCCACCCGCTCACGGACGCCGGCATCGAGCGGTTCCTGGCGGATGCCGCCTCGTACGCCCCGGTATAGCGCGTGCGTCCGGTTTCGCGCGTGCAGGGACCGCTTGTGGAAACAGCCGTGACGCCTCTAGACTGAGTACAGCCACTGGCCGCCCGGCACGCATCCACGCCTCGGAGCGCGACACGCGCGGCGCTGTTCGTAGGCGTGTTGGCGACAGGCGTCCTGGCCATCCGGCACGCGGCGGCAACCACCTCGCCCCCGCACCAGCCACAAAAGGCACTGACTACATGGCACGAGGCCCCTCCCGCGGGCGCGCCGCGAGCGCGCCTGGCGAACCGCAGAACGAGCCGATGGGCGACATGTCGCTCGACGCTGACGAAGAGCGCGCGGACCGCCCCCCCCGCCCCGACCGGCCCGAGCGCCGCAACGGCGACGCGCCCCTGAACGTCAACATCTCGGAGCTCGAGCGCCGCCCGCGCGAGGACCTGATCGCCTTCGCCCAGTCGCTGCAGGTGGAGAACGCGCCCTCGCTGCCCAAGCAAGAGCTGATGTTCCGCATCCTCCAGCACCAGGCCGTGCGCCACGGCAACATCTTCTCCGGTGGCGTGCTCTCCGTCGTCGACGATGGGTTCGGCTTCCTCCGCGGCGAGCGGCTGATTCCCGGCCCCAACGACGTGTACGTGTCGCAGTCGCAGATCCGTCGCTTCAGCCTGCGCAACGGCGACTATGTCACCGGCCAGGTGCGCCAGCCCAAGGACTCCGAAAAGTACTACGGCCTGCTGCGCGTGGACGCCGTCAACGGCGTGGACCCGGACATCGCCCGCCGCCGCCCGTACTTCGAGAACCTCACGCCGATCTTCCCGAACCGCCAGCTCCCGCTCGAGGGCGACTCGATGGAGCTGAGCCAGCGCATCGTGGACCTCTTCGCGCCGATCGGCCGCGGCCAGCGCGGCCTCATCGTCTCGCCCCCCAAGGCCGGCAAGACGATGCTGCTGAAGTCCATCGCGCACGGCATCAGCCAGAACAACCCGGACGTCCACCTCATGGTGCTGCTCATTGGCGAGCGGCCGGAGGAAGTGACGGACATGCAGCGCTCCGTGCGCGGCGAGGTGATCGCCTCCACCTTCGACGAGCCCGTCGAGGACCACATCCGCGTGGCCGAGGCTGCCATCGAGCGCGCCCGCCGGCTGGTCGAGGGCGGCACCGACGTCGTCATCCTCATGGACTCGGTCACCCGCCTGGCCCGCGCCTACAACCTCGCCATCCCCACGAGCGGCCGCACGCTCTCCGGCGGCATGGACCCCATCGCGCTCTACCCGCCCAAGCGCTTCTTCGGCTCCGCCCGCAACCTCGAAGAAGGCGGCTCGCTGACGATCATCGCGACCTGCCTCGTCGAGACCGGCTCACGCATGGACGACGTCATCTTCGAGGAGTTCAAGGGCACCGGGAACATGGAGCTCCGGCTCGACCGCCGCCTCGCCGAAAAGCGCGTCTACCCCGCCATCGACATCTTCGCCTCGTCGACGCGGCGCGAAGACCTGCTCTTCGATGAGGAGACGCTGCGCCAGGTCTGGTTGCTCCGCCGCATGGCCGCCATGATCGGCGACCAGGGCACCGACGCCACCGAGCGCGTGCTCGAGCGGCTCTCGAAGACCAAGACGAACGCCGAGTTCCTCGCCACCCTCAAGTCCGAGGTCATCTAGCACCGGACTGTCCCTCGCCCCGCCTGCAATACCCGCGCCAGCCCTGCGCGCGTCTTCCGTGACGGTTCCGTAACGCGTCGCGCAGTCCCGCTTGATCGTACGCATCCGCTCATAATCTAACGGTGACGGGCACGGTAATGTGATGAGCATCACATGGTAATCCTGAGCGCTGTGCTGGCCATTACGGCGCATGATCCCGGGTTGTCGGGTCCGATCACCGTGGTATCCTCGCCCCGCGTTGGAGCGCCTTCTCGTAGGGGGGCCCACCCGCCAGCCTCGGTGCAGCCGAGCGCGCAGGCGGCAATAGCGGAAGGCCGAAGCCGATTCCCGAGCCCGGCACGATCACACCGCCCCCGCGCAAACGCCGCAGCCGGGCGCTGCTGCGCGCAGCTCGCTACCCGCGAGCCCACGCGCGCACGTACCACACCCGCGTCCTCACGCACGCCGGCGTCGCCGCCCTGCTGATGGTGGCCACGCTGCTCAGCGTCCGCGCCGGCGGCGGCCCGTCGAGTGGCCCCGCGCCCGCGCTGCGCGTCTCCGCCTTCTCGCTCCCGGGCCTCGCCGCGGCCGTGCCTGCGGCCTCCGTCACTCGCCTCGACGCGGGGGCCGTCCCGCTCACCGTCGTCGCGCCGGCGGTCCAGCAGGAGACCGTGCTGCGCGCCACCGACACCACGCAGCAAGCGCTGTCGGTGCTCGGCCAGCGCGTCGCCGCCGCCAGCGCCAGCCCCAGCGCCGCCGCCCCCACCGGCGACGAGCGCGTCGTCGCCTCCCGCACGCAGGAGCCGCAGCGCTTCTACCAGTACGTGGTCCAGGCGGGCGACACGGTCACCGGCATCGCTGCGCGCTTCGGCGTCGGCGCCAATTACATCGTCTGGAACAACGTCCTCATCTCGGACCAGGACACGCTCGCCATCGGCTCGAGCCTGCAAATCCCCGCCGTCGACGGCATCCTCCACCAGGTGCGGGTCGACGAGACGCTCACCGACATCGCCGTGCAGTACGACGCAAAGATCGCCGACATCGTCGGCTTCTCCGCCAACGGCCTCGCCGGCAACCCGAACCTGCTGCGCGAAGGCTCGACGATCCTCGTGCCGGGCGGCAAGATCGCCCCGCGGCCCGCGCCCAGCCTGCGCCCGGCCGCACCGGCGGCCCAGGCCGCCGCCCCGGCAGCCGGGGCTGCCGCTGCGGTCGCGCGCCCCGCCGCCGCGCCCGGCCGCGCGCGCTTCATCTGGCCGGTCGTCAACAACGTCACCTCGTTCTTCGGAGCCTCGCACCCGCTCGGCATCGACATCGAAGCGCCCTTCGTACCGGTGGCGGCTGCCGACGCGGGCCAGGTCGTCTTCGCCGGCGGCAGCACCTGCTGCTCGTACGGCCTCAACGTCGTCATCCGCCACGAAGGCGGCCTCGAGACCCGCTACGCCCACCTGTCCAGCATCGCCGTGGATCTCGGCCAGTTCGTTGAGCAGGGAGCGACGCTGGGTGTCAGCGGCGCCACCGGCCGCGCCACCGGCGCGCACCTGCACTTCGAAGTCTGGCTGAACGGCAACATCGTCAACCCGATGGGCGCCGGCTACCTGCCCTAGCGCCCGCCCTCGCGCCGCGGGAGCGCGCGGCGCGGCCGGCGCGTCGCCGTCCACGGCACAGCCTGACCCCGCAGCCTGACCCCGCAGCGCCGAGACGTGCCAGCCCATCCCCGAGCCACCGCCGTCGAGCTAGTTGCGCGGCTCCAGCAACACCACCCGCTGCCGCTCGCTCCCCGCCTTCGCCTGCAGCGAGAGCTTCGCCAGCGGCGCCTCCGCCGTCGCCCCGAGCGCGCCGAGGAAGGCCGCGAGCGCCGGGTCCGCGCCGCCCTCGGGCGCCACGTCGCCCGCGGCCCGGTAGCTCACGGGGATCACGATCGACGGCTCCAGCGCGCGCACCGCGCGTGCCGCCTCGTCCGGCGCCAGCGCGCCCTCGCCGATCGGCACCACCAGCACGTCGGCGTTGGAGAGCGCCTCGGCCTGCTCGGCCGACGGCGGCTGCCCGATCGCGCCCAGCAGCGCGATGCTCAGGCCCTCCGCCTCCAGCAGGAACGCCGTGCGGCGCTCGCGCGCCCCGGACTCGTCGGGCCGCGCCCACGCCGAGATGGCCGTGAGCTGCACCCCCATCACGTCGTACTCACCCGGCCCGTCGATCACCCGCGGCTGCCCGCGCACCCCCGCCACGTGATCGTGCAGCGGGTCGTGGTGCGA
>CAMDBZ010000041.1 GCA_945889565.1 Thermoflexus hugenholtzii JAD2
TGACGTTCGGCGACGAGGTGTCGGGCCGCTAGCGAGCGCCGCCGCTCGGGCGCCGGCTTCGCGCTAGGGGCGGTGCGGCAGCTGGACGATGGCGACGCCCTGGAGCGGGCGTTCGCCGCGGTCGTTCTCGAGGTAGACGTCGAGCTTTACGGTGGGGCGGCCGTCCTCCTCCTGCGTGTCCGTGATCAGGCCGAGCACGCGCAGCGTGTCGCCCTGCTGCACCGGGCGGCGGAAGTCCACGTCCATGGTGTGCAAGCGGCCCTGCGGACCCATCCAGTCGGTGACGAGGCGGGTGAGCACGGCGAGGCTCATCATGCCGGGGACGATCGGTCGCTGCAGGCCGACCTCGCGTGCGCCGGCGGCGTCGCGGAAGCGGCCCATCGTCTCGAGGTTGCGCTGGCCGAGCGTGACGTACTGCTGCACGTGCTCGGGCGCGGCTTCCCACGCCTCTTCGAACTCGTCGCCCGGGTCGATGTCCTCGAAGTAGCGCTGCGGCTCGGTCATCCGATCTTCTCCACCTGGCGATGCACCGTCGAAAAGTCGTTGATCGCGACGTCGACGCCGTCCTGGTTGCGGTACGTGGTGCGCCGCACGACGAACATCATGGTGCCGGTGCGGCCGGTCTTTGCGTAGACCTCCTTGATGGCGACGCGCGCGTTGATGGTGTCGCCAGCGTGCACCGGGTGCAGCAGCTCCGCGCGCGAGCCCGCGGCGAAGGTGGTGTTGCCGAACTTCACCTTGGGGTCCATCCAGCCCTGCGTCTGGATCGTGTGCAGCAGGCCGGGCGGCGCGATGATGCCGCCGTAGGGGCCCTCGGCGGCCGCACGCTCGTCAAGGTAGAGCGGGTTGGTCTCGCCGATCGCCTCGCAGTAGCGCGTGATCTGCTCGCGCGTGATCTCGACGTCACCGGCGTCGACTTCGACGCCGATCACGCTCTCGTCGTAGCTGAGGTCGGGCTCGGTCTGCTGGGTCTGCTCGGTCGTCATCGCTCATCCCTCCTGGGCGGCCCGGGTTAGCCGGCTGGGTCCGCGGCTGCCGCCGCGACGGTCTGCTCGACCGTGACGGCGTGGTACTCGCCGAACTGTAACTCGTGCACGAGCTCCTCGACGGTGCGGATCTCGCGGCGGAAGGCCGTGAGGCAGCGGCCGATGGCGCTCACGTAGTGCGCGTCCGAGCCGCCGACGCAGCGCAACCCGAAGCGCTCTGCGAGCTGGCGCGCGCGCTCGTTCTCCTCGTCGGAGCTGCCGCCGTTGAGCTGCTCGATGGCGTCGATGCCGTCGGGCTCGAGCCCGGCGTCGACGTGATGCGCGAGGCCGATGCGCGGGCGTCCCGCGTGCGCGCCGACGGCGAAGCCGCCTTCGTCGCGCGCGGCGCGGAAGAGCGAGCGGTGCGGCAGCGACACCGAGGTGAAGTCGAAGTGGCGCGCGAGCGCGGGCGTGACGCCGTAGACGAGCACGTGGCCGATGTCGGTCTCCAGCTCTGCGCCGCGCAGCACGACGACGCCGTAGCGCTCGGCGAGCGCGTCGTAGTGGAGCGCGGGGTCGAAGTGGCGGTGCTCGGTGAGCACGATGCCATCGATGTGGAAGCCGCGCTTGCGCCGCGCGACGATCCACTTGAGGTAGCCCTCCACCGTGCCGCCCGCGTCGTCGGACGCGTCGGTGGAGTGCGAGTGCAGGTCGAGGTACCAGTCCCGGTCGAGCGTGGTGATCGTGTCAGTGCTGGTCGTGTCGGTAGTAGAAGTAATAGTCGTGTCCTGCCCGCTGTGTAGTCGGGCGGCCTGCCGGGCGGCCTGCTCGCTGGTGGCGTCGGGGCGCCGGGTGCGGCGCTGACGGCTCATTGTCTCGGCGGGCCGCGCCGCGCGTCAACGTGGGCGCGCTCAGGCGCGCTGCTCACGCCACGGGCCGGTGGCCACGGCGGCCAGCGCCGCGGCGTCGACGGCCACGCCGAGGCCGGGGGCGGCGGGCAGCGCCAGCACGCCGCGAGCCGGCACCAGCGTGTGCGCGACGACGTCGGCGGCCAGCTGCTCGCCGGTGCCGAGGCCGTGCGCCAGGGCGCCGGGCGGCGCCACGCGGGCGCTGCCGTCGACCGCGGCGGCGAGCTGGAGCGCGGCGGCGGTGCCCACGCTCGAGTCGAACGTCGTGGTCACGAGGACGCCGACGCCGAGCGCGGCGGCCCGACGGGCGAGCGCGAGTGCGGGGCGGATACCGCCGAGGCGCATCGGCTTGAGCATCAGCAGGTCGGCAGCGCCGGCCACCAGCACGCGCTCGGCGCTCGCGGTGTCGGCGGCGGCCTCGTCGGCGGCGACCGGCAGCCAGGCGGCGCGGCGCAGCCGAGCCAGCGCGTCGACGTCGGCCGCGGCGACGGGTTGCTCGATGAGCTCGATGCGCAGCGGCGCGAGGCGCGCGAGCGCATCGCGGGCCTCGGCCTCGCTCCACGCGCCGTTGGCGTCGAGGCGGACGAGCGCGCCGGGCACGGCGGCCCGCACCGCGGCCACGCGCGCGACATCGTCGTCGATGCTGCCACCGCCGACCTTCAGCTTCACGGTGGCGTAGCCGGCAGCGACGGCCTCGCGAGCGTAGGCGGCGACCGCCTCGGCGGCGCCGAGGCCGATCACGGCGTTCGCGTACACGCGCGGCGCGGGCGTCGAGGACAGCAGCGCGGCGACGGGCACGGCGCGGACCCGGCCCGCGAGGTCGAGCAGCGCGCTGTCGATCGCACAGCGCAGCGCGGCGACGCCGGGCCCGGGCGCGAGCGCGGCGCACGCGGCGGCAGGGTCGCGCAACAGCGCGGCGGCGTGGCGCTCGAGCAGCGCGAGCACGTCGGCGGCCGTACCGTCGCCGAGCGTCGGCGTGGGCGACGCCTCGCCGACGCCGCTCGCGCCGTCGGCGGCGACGAGCTCGACGAGCACGCCCTCGCGCGCCACGGTAGGACCGTGCGCCGCCTCGAAGCGACGCCGCAGCGGGAGCCGGAACGGGCGCCAGCGCAGCGCCGCCAGCCGCGGGGTATCTAGCGCAGGCAGCGCCGGGGCGGGGCCGCCCGCTGCGCTCACGCTCGCTCGCTCACCCCGAGACCGACCGACAGCAGCAGCGCGAACACGAGGTGCAAGCGCGCCGTCGCACGCAGCGCGCCGTTGAGCGAGGGGCCATCAACGCGTGAGACGACGGCCTCGACAGGTGCGACCGCGAGCGGGAGTGAGAGCCACGAGAGGAAGGTCCACCACGGGAAGTCGCCGAACAGCCACAGCGCGCCGACCGCGACGTACGCGGCGCCGACCATCGCGACGTACAGCCCGCGCGTGCGCCGCCGCCCGAGCACGACAGCGAGCGTGCGCTTGCCGGCGGCGCGGTCC
This sequence comes from Thermoflexus hugenholtzii JAD2, assembly GCA_945889565.1. GTDB lineage: Bacteria > Chloroflexota > Dehalococcoidia > UBA2979 > UBA2979 > SHYP01. Next base: position 3,350 of record CAMDBZ010000041.1, read on the forward strand.
GTCTCGATGTCGCGCACGTTGTTGACCACGAGGATGGCGGTGACGGTGAGCCCGACGGGGATCGCGGCGGCCAGCACGTCGCCCGTCACGCGCTCCGCCTGCACGTAGTACGTGCCCACGACGGCGACGAGGCCGAAGAACAGGAACGTGAACAGCTCGCCGAGCGCGCGGTACCCGAACGGCACCGGGCCGCCCGTGTACGCGACGGCGGCGCACATCGACGTGAGGCCGATCGCGATCACGGGCCAGCCGGCGACGGCCGCGAGGTACACGCCCATCAGCGTCGCCGCGGCGAACGCGGCGACGACGCCCCATGCGACCTCGCGCTGGGTGAGCCAGCCCTGCTGCGTCACGCGGGGCGGGCCGAGGCGATGCACGGTGTCGGCGCCCCGACGAAAGTCGGACCGGTCGTTCGCGAGGTTCGCGCCGGCCTGTAGGGCGAGCGCGCCGACGAGCGCCGCGCCGGCCGGGCCGAGCGCGAAGCGCCCGTCGCGCATCGCGAGCGCCGAGCCGACGACGACGGGTGCGACGGACGCGGTGAGCGTCGGCAGGCGCATGGCGAGCAGCCAGACGCGCACGCCGCTCGGTCGCGGGCCGCCGGATCGGGACCCTACAGCGCTCATGGCAGCCGCGGGAACTTGCGGAAGTCGGGCGTGCGCTTCTCCAGGAAGGCGTTGCGCCCCTCTTTCCCCTCTTCGGTCATGTAGAACAGCATGGTCGCGTCGCCCGCGAGCTGCTGCAGCCCGACGATGCCGTCGGTGTCGGCGACGAAGCCGGCCTTCAGGAAGCGAATGGCGATCGGCGAGTGCGCGAGGATCTCGCGCGCCCACTGCACGCCCTCCGCCTCCAGCTGGTCGAGCGGGACGACGGCGTTGACGAGGCCCATCTGCAGCGCCTGCTGGGCGTCGTACTGGCGGCAGAGGTACCAGATCTCGCGCGCCTTCTTGTGACCGACGATGCGCGCGAGCTGCGCGGCGCCGAGCCCGGCATCGAACGAACCGACGCGCGGGCCGGTCTGGCCGAAGCGCGCGTTGTCGGCGGCGATGGTGAGGTCGCACACGACGTGCAGCACGTGCCCGCCGCCGATCGCGTAGCCGGCGACGAGCGCGATCACGGGTTGCGGCATGGTGCGGATGTAGCGCTGCAGCTCCAGCACGTTCAGCCGCGCGACGCCCGAGTCATCAACGTAGCCGCCTTCGCCGCGCACGCGCTGGTCGCCGCCGGAGCAGAACGCGCGGCCGCCAGCGCCAGTGAGCAATACGACACCGATCTGCGGGTCGTGATGCGCGTCGCGGAACGCCCAGTCCATCTGGTCCAGGGTTTGCGGCCGGAAGGCGTTGTGCACCTCGGGCCGATTAATCGTGATCTTCGCGATACCCTCGGCCTTGTGATAGAGGATGTCCGAGTGCTCGCCCACCTGTAGCCAGTCGATGGTCATGTGCCCCCCTTCCTCGAGCCCGCGCTGCGGCGTCAGGCGCTGCGGGACCCGGCGCCCCGCAGGAACGCCAGGACACGCGCCGCGAAGTCTGCCGGCCGCTCCAGGTGCGTATTGTGCCCTGCTCCGGGGATCAGGTGCAGCATGGCGTCCGGCAGTGCCCGGGCGAGTTCGCGGCCGATGGTCGCGTAGCGCTCGTCGCGCTCGCCCGCGAGCACGAGCGCGGGCATCGAGAGCGCCTCCAGCCGCTCCCAGAGCGGGGCGTGCGCGCCCGCGCCCATGCCCCGGAGCGACTGCGCGAGCCCGCGCGGCGAGTTGCGCAGGCGGGCCGCGCGCTGGGCGTCCCACGTCGCGGCGGGCAGTGCGCGCTGGGTGGCGAAGAGCGGGACGGCCTCCCAGAAGTCGATGAACGCCGGGACGCCATCGCGCTCGATGCGGTCGGCCAGCGCCTCGTCGGCGGCGATGCGCGCGGCGCGCTCGGCCGCGTCGCGGATGCCGGGGTTGCCGCCCTCGACGATGAGCGCGCGCACCGCGTCCGGGTGCAACGCAGCGACGTGGAGCGCGACGCGCGCGCCCATCGAATAGCCGAGCCAGCTCGCGCGCTCGTGGCCGAGCGCGCGCAGCAGCGCCACGAGGTCCGCGGCGGCGGGGGCCATGCGGTAGTGATCGAGCTCGTCCGGGGCGTCCGAGGCGCCGTGCCCGACGATGTCGACAGCGATGGTGGTCCACGCGCCGCCGAGGTCCGCGACGAGCGGGGCCCAGCCCGCGCTCGAGCCGGTGAAGCCGTGCAGCAGCACGAGCGGCGGGCCCTCCCCGGCGACCTCCGCGTTGAGCGTTATCCCCGGCGGTGCGATCCCCGACGGTGGACCCGGGAGGGCGACGCGCGGCATCGTGGCTAACGCGGCCCGGCGGCGGTGGCGAGCGCCGCGTCGGCGGCGCGCGCGACCTGCGGCCAGACCTGGCGGTGCAGCTCCACGTTGCGGTGGCGCTCGGTGCGCAGCTCGAGCACGGACAGCCCGGGCCGCGCGAGCGCGGCGGCGAGGCGCGCGTCCCAGCGCGTGCCCTCCAGCAGCTCGTAGTGGCCGCCGTGCAGCGCCACCGCATGGCGAAAGTCGAGCCCGTGCGGGGTGCCGAACCACTGCTCGAACTCGTCGGGCGTGGCGGCCTCGGCCTGCGGCAGGAAGTGGAAGATGCCGCCGCCGTTGTTGTTCACGAGCAGCACGGTGAGCGAGAGCGCGTGGCGGCGCAGCGCCCACAGCCCGTTGAGGTCGTGCAGGAACGAGAGGTCGCCGATCAGCAGCGCGACGGGGCCGCCGCGTACCGCGGCCGCGCCAACCGCCGTCGACACCACGCCGTCGATGCCGGAAGCGCCGCGCGTGCCGACGAGGCGGACGTCGCGCGCGAGCGCGGGGAAGAACGCGTCGACGTCGCGCACGGGCATCGAGTTGCCGACGACGAGCGTGGCGCCGTCCGGCAGCATGCGCGCGAGCGCCTGCGGGGCGCTGCCCTCGAACGGCTCGGCGAGCGCGTCGACGGCGGTGCGCAGCGCGTCGCGCGCGGCGGCGTTGGCGCGCTGCCAGAGCTCCAGCCATGCGCCGTCGTTCGGCTGCGGGTTCGTGCGCGCGGCGTCGCCGGCGAAGCCGCTGAAGGCGGCGGGGCGGCGCTCGCGCAGCGCGGCCACCGCGGCGCGACACCAGCGCTCGGGGTCGGCGTGCAGCACGGCGCTGGCGAGCGCGTCGGGGTCGCGCCAGCCGCCCGGCGCATCGACGACGTAGTGCGTCGCGCCGCTGCGCGCGAGGAAGTCCATGAGCGGCCGCCCGGTGGGCGCGCCGCCGAAGCGCAGTACCAGCTCGGGGCGGGCGACGGCCGCGAACGCGGGGCCGCGGAGCAACGGGTCGTACGCATCGATGATGTGGCCGAGGCGGTGGCGGCCCGCACGCAGCCCGGAGAGCGCGTCGGCGAGCACCGGCCAGCCGAGCTCCGCGGCGAGCTCCGTGATCGCCTCGGCGGGCAGCCCGTACACCTCGGGGCCGCAGACGATGAGGCCGCGCCGCCCGATCGCAGCAGCGGCCCACGCCGCGAGCGGCTCGGCGGCCGGGGGGGCGGGGGCGGCGGCGACGACGACGGGCGCGGGCTCGTCGGCTCCCGGTAGTCGCGCGGATGGCGCCTCGATCAGCGGTTCGCGGAATGGGAGGTTGAGGTGCACGGGGCCGGCGGGCGCGGTCACGGCGATGGCGACGGCGCGCGCGGCGGCGGCGCCGGCCTGGCGTTGCACGGCGGGCGCGGCATCCGGCAGCGGCAGCTCGAGCGCCCACTTCACGTGCGTGCCGTAGAGCGCGCGTTGGTCGATGGTCTGGTTCGCGCCCGCGTCGCGCAGCTCCGGCGGGCGGTCGGCGGTGAGCACGATGAGCGGCACGCGCGACAGGTACGCCTCGATCACCGCGGGCGCGAAGTTCGCGGCGGCGGTGCCGGACGTGCACACGAGCGCGACGGGCGCGCGCAGCTGCCGCGCGAGGCCGAGCGCGAAGTAGCCCGCCGAGCGCTCGTCGAGCTGCAGCCACGCCGTGATGCCGCGGGTGCGCGCGATGCCGAGCGCGAGCGGCGTGGAGCGCGAGCCGGGCGCGATCACCGCGTGCGCGACGCCGCTGGCGCGCAGCTGTGCGACCAGCGTGCGCACGCTCTGCTCCGCCAGCGCCGCGGCGGAGGGTGTGTGCGCGCGCTCGCTCAGGCGCGGCCGCCGGTGAGTGCGCCGGTGAGCGGGCGGAACTTCAGCTCGATCTCGGCGAGCTCGTCCGCCGGACACGAGTCGCCCATGATGCCGGCGCCAGCGAACAGCCAGGCGCGAGGACCGCGGACGAGCGCCGAGCGCAGCGCGACGGCGAACTCGCCCTCGCCTGCGGCGTCCAGCCAGCCCACCGTGCCGGCGTACCAGCCGCGTTCGAACGGCTCGTGCTCGTAGATGGCGCGGCGCGCGGCGTCCGCCGGCCAGCCGCATACGGCAGGTGTCGGGTGCAGCCCCGCGATGAGCGCGAGCAGGTCGGTCCCGGCGCGTGCGCGCGCGCGCACGTCGGTGGCCAGGTGCTGGATGTTGGGCAGGCGCTGGAGCACAGGCTCGGCGGCCGCGTGCAGCTCGTCGGTGAGCGGTGCGAGGCCCGCGCGGACAGCGCGGACGACGATCTCGTGCTCGCGGCGGTCCTTGGCGCTGGCGAGCAGCGCGTCGCCGAGCGCGTCGTCCTCGGCGGGCGTGGCGCCGCGGCGCGCGGAGCCGGCAAGCCCGAGCGCGCGCACTGCGCCGCCCGCGACCGACACAAGCAGCTCCGGGCTCGCGCCGAGGAACGTCGCGCCGTCGTGCGCGAAGCTGAAGAGGTGGCAGTGCGGGTAGCCGCTGCGCAGCCGCGCGAGCGTGGCGCCGACGTCGATCGGCGCGACGCCTCCGAGCTCGCGCGTGGCGGCGAGCACGACCTTCTCGTAGCGGCCACTGCGCACGCCCGCGGCGAGCTCCGTCACGGCGGATTGCCACGCGGTGGCGTCGAAGTCCTGCACGAGGCGCGGCGGGGCGCCCTCGTCGGCGGGCGGCGCGGGCGCGGCGGCGCGCGCACACAGCGCGTCGAGCTCACTGCGATCGACGCCGGGCGCGAGCACGACGCCCGAGAGCGCGCCGTCCCGCACGAAGAGCAGCCGCGGCAGCAGCAGCGAGCCGGCGGCGAAGCCTGCCCACGGGCCGGCGGGCGTACGCGCGGTGTCGAACGCGAAGCCGCCGAGCAGGCGCGGCCGTAGCGCATGGTGCTCGGTAGCGAGCGGGCGCGCGAGCAGCGCGGAGGCGGCGGTGCGCAGCGCGCTGATCGGCGCACCGGGATCGAGCTGCACGCGAGCAGCGACGCCGACGGCAACCAGCGCGAAGCCGCGATCGGGGCGCTCGTAGCTGGCGACAACATCGTGGGCGTGGCGGCCGGCAAACAGCGCGCGCGGGTCGAAGCTGTCGGACAGGCGCACGCCGTGGAATCGATCGGAGGCGGAGGCGGGATCGCGCTCCGCGACGTGTGCCGCGATTCCCGGGAGCGCGCTCCCCGACTGCACCACTGCTCCTCCAGGCCGACGCGTCGCAGGCGGCGATGGCAGCGCGCCCACATACGCGGGCGCGTCTAGTATATGCACGGCCCCGGGTACGCGCAGACGGGCCACCGCCCGCGCGGCCAACCGGCGCGCGTGTCCGGAATCGTGGCGACGGGGAAGGCCGGTCGGACCCGCACTCCTCGGCGGCCGTATCGTACAGGCGCAGCGCACGGGGAGCAGCCATGGACCGCGCAGCACACCGGCAGATCTTGCTACTGACCGTGCTCGTCACGGCGGGCTCGTCCGCGTTGACGCTGCTGACCACGCGCGGGGACTGGCAGTCGACGCTGCTGGTGCTGCCGCTCTCGGCGACGGCGGCGTACTGGTCGCTGCGCTTCGCGCGCCGGCTCACGAAGCGCGCCGCGGCCTCGGCGGCGGCGCGGCGCGCGCCGCCTCCGGACGAGCCGCCGAGCTCGGCGCGGCCGGAGCACGCGCGACGGCGGCGCGAGCGCCGGCGGGCGCGCCGCCGTGGCGAATAGCGCACTCGACGCCTCGACCCGCTAGGCGCAGGCGGCGCGCAGCGCGGCGGCCATCTCAGCCATGCGCTGCGTGACGATGTCGGGCGCCTGCAGTCCGTTCGTGAGGTATGCGACGGCGAGCCCGTAGCGCGGGTCCGCGTAGGCGACGGACGATTGTTGGCCCGCGTGCCCGAACACGCCGGGGCCGTCGTGGTAATCGAAGGGGTCGCCCGCGAGCCCGCTGGCGTACCAGCCGAGCGCGTAGCGCTTCGGCACCTCCTGTGTGCGATCGAAGGCGGTCTCGGTGTGCGGAGCCACGGCGTAGGCCA
>CAMDBZ010000042.1 GCA_945889565.1 Thermoflexus hugenholtzii JAD2
CACCCCCCGGCCCCCTCTCCCCGCGGGGCGGGGCGAGGGGGAGCGAGAAGGGGATGTGTGATGCGGGGCCCCGGGGCGACTCGGGGCTTCTGCGTTGCTTGTCCGGGCGCGGAGCCCTCACCCCCGGCCCCCTCTCCCCGCGGGGCGGGCGAGGGGGGCGAGAATGGGGATGTGTGATGCGGGGCCCCGGGGCGACTGGGGGCCTCTGCGTTGCTTGTCCGGGCGCGGAGCCCTCACCCCGCGGCCCCCTCTCCCCGCGGGGCGGGGCGAGGGGGAGCCAGAGACGCGGAAACACTTGCGTAACGTGGGGGGCCTAGCATCGAGCGAATGATGATGGATCTCGATTCGCAGCAGCATGTGTTGCAGGCGTGCCGCGAGCACGATGTGAAGTTCGTACGGCTGTGGTTTACGGACATCCTGGGGATGTTGAAGTCCGTGGCGATCACCGTCGAGGAACTCGAGCACGCGCTGGCGGATGGGGTGGTGTTCGACGGGGCGTCGATCGAGGGGTTCGCGCGCACAGACGAGTCGGACATGCTGATGCGTCCGGATGCGGGGACGTTCCAGCTGTTGCCGTGGCGACCGCGTGAGCGCGCGGTGGCGCGGATGTTTTGCGACATCGTGGGGCTGGACGGGGAGCCGTTCGCGGGGGATCCGCGCGGGGTGCTGCGTCGCACGCTGGGGCGGGCGGCGGCGGCGGGGTTCACGTGCTACGTGTCGCCGGAGATCGAGTTTTTCTATTTCCGGGATGCGCAGGGAACGGTGCCGCTGGACGCGGGTGGGTATTTCGATCTGACGCCGCTGGACTCGGGGTCGGACTTGCGGCGGGAGACGGTGCTGACGCTGGAGGAGATGGGGATCCCGGTGGCGTTGAGCCATCATGAGGCGGCGGCGAGCCAGCACGAGATCGATCTGCGGTACACGGATGCGCTGACGATGGCGGATTCGATCATGACGTACCGGCTGGTGGTGAAGGAAGTGGCGATGCGCCACGGGGTGTACGCGACGTTCATGCCGAAGCCGGTGACGGGGGCGAATGGGTCCGGGATGCACTTGCAGCTGTCGCTGTTTCGCGGCGAGGAGAATGCGTTCGCGGACGCGGACCGGGCGTACGGGTTGTCGGCGGTGGGGGAGCAGTTCACGGCGGGGCTGCTGCGGCACGCGCCGGAGTTGATGCTGCTGACGAACCAGTGGGTGAACTCGTATCGGCGGCTGGTGCCGGGGTTCGAGGCGCCGACGCACGCGACGTGGTCACCGCGCAATCACGCGGACTTGCTGCGGGTGCCGGCGATGCGGCGGGGTCAGCCGGAATCGACGCGGGTGGAGTTCCGTGCGCCGGATGCGGCGTGCAATCCGTACCTGGTGTGCGCGGGGGTGCTGGCGGCGGGGCTGGCGGGCGTGGAGCAGGGGTACACGCTGCCGCCGCCGCTGGAGCGCGATGTGCGCGAGGTAGGTGCGGCGGAGCTGGCGGCGCGCGGCGTCGCGGCGCTGCCGTCGTCGCTTGGCGAAGCGATCGCGGCGTTCGAGGGGTCGGCGCTGATGCGCGAGGCGCTGGGCGAGCACGTGGTGGCGTCGCTGGTGGCGAACAAGCGGCAGGAGTGGGCGGAGTTCCGGGGCGAGGTGTCGGACTGGGAGCTGCGGCGGTACCTCGGGACGCTGTAGGTCACTCGCCGTGACGGGGTCACTCGCCGTGACGGGCACAGGCTAGCACCGACGGCGTTGGCACGTCCTCGCGTGCGCCCGCTCACTCGCCGTGACGGACACGGGTAACGGTGCGCCGGCCGGGGTGACGCGGCTGGTGCTCGCGCGTCGGTGGCCGGTGCTGCGGGTGCGCGAGCCCGACGGGCGCTCGGCGTTGCCGGTCGTCGACGTTCGTCGTGTGTCGCACCGCGCGCGTGGTCGCTACAGCGGTGCGCTGGCGGTGGCGCGCGCACTGCATCGGCAGCGGCCGCGGGTGGCTCGACGTGTTGCAATCGACACGGACGCGGGTGCGGCTGCGCTCGACGGTGACCCGACGCCCGCGAGTGAGCGGGCTCACGACGGACGTATCAGCGCCGCCGGTGCTAGCCCGTGCCCGTCACGGCGAGTGACGCGAGTGACCGGGCGCGGGTGGAGGTGATGTCCAGGGGGGCGGCGGGGGAGACGGCGGCGGCGAGGTGGCGGTAGGCGGCGGCGCCGATCATCGCGGCGTTGTCCGTGCAGAGGATGGGCGGGGGGATTACGACGGGGACGTCGGCGAGCGCGCGGACGCGGGCGCGCAGGCGGGCGTTGGCGGCGACGCCGCCGGCGAGCAGCAGCGCGGCCACGCCTTCGCGGCTGGCGGCGCGCGCGGCTTTCGTGGCGAGCACGTCGGCGACGGATTCCTCGAAGGCGAGCGCGACGTCGGCTGCTGGTGGCGCGCCGGGAGCGGCGAGCAGCTGCTGCACGGCGGTCTTCAGGCCGGAGAACGAGAAGTCGTCCGAGCCGCGCAGCCAGGCGCGGGGGAGGCGCAGGCGGGACGGCGCGGCGGTGGCGGCGAGGCGCGCGAGCGGTGGGCCGCCGGGATAGGGCAGGCCGAGCAGCCGCGCGACCTTGTCGAAGGCCTCGCCCGCGGCATCGTCGCGGGTGGCGCCGAGGCGACGCATGCGGCCGTCCTCGGCGACGAGCAACAGCTCGGTGTGGCCGCCGGAGACGACGAGCGCGAGCGCGGGCAGGGGCGGCTCGTCCGGGAGCAGCCAGTTGGCGCAGACGTGGCCTTCGATGTGGTCGACGGGGATGAACGGCAGGCCGCGCGCGAAGGCGATGCCGCGGGCGGCGTTGAGGCCGACGACGAGCGCGCCGGGGAGGCCGGGGCCGGCGGTCGCGGCGATGTAGTCGAGGTCGTCCCAGCTGCACTCGGCTTCGGCGAGCGCCTGGCGTACGACGGGCACGATGGCGCGCAGGTGCTGGCGCGCGGCGACCTCCGGGACGATGCCGCCGGTGGCGGCGTGCAGCGCTTGCTGCGAGGCGATGACGTTGGAGAGCGCGCGTCGGCCGTCGACGACGACAGCGGCTGCGGTCTCGTCGCAGCTCGATTCGATGGCGAGGATGGTGGCCACGCCGTCAGGATAGCCGCGGCGGGGGCGGCGCGCGCGGGCGGGATCAGCGCGCGGGGATGACGAGGCGGTCGCCGATCTGCAGGGTGGCGATGCTGGTGACGCTGCGGTTGTTGGCCGCGGCCAGCTGCTCGATGGTGAGGCCGTAGCGCTGCGCGATGGTGGCGGCGTTGTCGCCGGCGACAACGACGTAGACGAGCGCTCCGGTGGGCGCGGCGGTGGCGGTGGCGGCGCGCTGCGTCGGCGCCGCGGTCGCAGGCGCCGTGGCGGGGGGGTCGGGCGCAGTTGTCGGGGCCGGCGCGGGGCGGCCGGCATCGTCGAGCGTGAACGTGTAGACGGCCTCGCCGGTGAGTGCGTAGACGGTGACGCCGTCCGGCGCGAGCGCGATCGCGCGCAGGTCTACGAACTGCGGATGGCGGTACTGGCGGCGGTACGGGCCCTCGCGGTCGGCGGCGACGATGCGACGGAGGCCGCGGTCGCCGACGTAGACGACGGCGCGTGCGGCGTCGACGGCGAGACCGGCGGCAGATTCGATGGGGCGGTCGATGCCGCCGAAGAGCGGGGCGAGCTCGCGGTCGTTGACGCGGAAGTGGCGGACGCCTGCGCCGCCGAGGACGTAGATGTCGCCATCGACGGCGAGGCCGCGCGCGTCGGCGAGGTCGAGGCCGCCGAGCAGGCTCTGGCGCTCGGAGTCGAAGCCGCCGCCGCCGGGCAGGTAGCGCCAGACCTCGCCGCCCTGCGGGTCCAGGACGTAGAGGTTGCCGTTGTAGGCGGCGATGGCGGCGACGGAGCGCAGGCTGGCGGCGCCGCGCAGCGGGAGCAGCGTCGGCTGGCCGCCGCCTGCGGGGATGGCGAAGAGCGCGAGCGCGCTATCGAGCACGAGCAGGCGCGCGCCGGTGTCGTCCCAGGCGATGGCGCGCAGGTCGCGCGCGGCGACGCCGCCGTAGGCGTTGCCTGAGCGGAACATCTCGGTGGCCTGCTGGTCGCCGCTGGCGCGTGGGTCGATGCGGAAGACGCGGCCGCGCTGGGTGTCGGTGACCCAGACGGCGCCGCCGCCGGCGACGGCGGTGCCGGCGGCGAAGGGCGCGGTGACGACGCCGCCGAAGGAGACGAGCCGCCGCAGGCCGTCGCCGAGGTCGACGACGGCGTCGAGCGCGGCGAGCGCCTGCTGGGCCTCGGCGCGCAGGCCGGGGAGACGCGCGTCGTCGGCGCGGATGGCGCGCGCACGCTCGACGTCGGCGAGCGCGCTTTCGAGCTCCTGGCGGCTGGTGGTCGCGTCGTCTGCGGTGGCGGCGGCGGCGATGTGCGCCTGTGCGCTGCGTACGGCGTCGTCCAGCTGCGCGCCGCTGTCTTCGCTGACGAGGCCGGGGAGCGTGCACCAGGCGAGCAGCACGGCGGCGAGCGCGGCAGCGACGAGCGCGAGCGGGCGCCACGGCAGGCGGCGGCCGCGGAGCGAGCGCAGCGGTGGGCCGAACGGGCTGCGGCTGCCCGCGGTGCGCTGCGGGCGCAGCCGCTCGCCGGCGCGGGAGCCCGGGTACTGCGTGCTCTCGCGGCGCAGCGCGGGTAGCGGTTCCGCGTTCGCTTGCGGTACGGCGGGCTCGGGGCCCGAGTCGACGGGCGCGGGGGGCGGCGGCGGGCTCCACGGTTCGGGCGGGAGCGGCGCGGGGTCGGGCCAGGCGGGAGCGGCGCGCGCAGCTGTGGGCACGCGCTCATGCGGCTGCTCTGGCACCTCGACGGCGGAGAGGGCGATGGCGGCCATGTCGGGGACGCCGCGGGAGCGGCGGTAGAGCTCCGGCAGCAGGCGCTGGGGGCCGGTGATCAGCGCCTGCACGACGGCGTTGGCGCCGATGAGCTGCTCGGCGTGGCCGGTGAGCAGCAGCAGCAGGCTGTTCGTGAGGTCGACGGAGAAGAACGCGGGCTGCACGGCCTCCTCGCCGCCGAGCGGGGGCGCGGCGGTGCTGCCCTCGGTGCCGTAGCGGAGCACGCCTTCGGGGCCGCTGACGTAGACGGCGCCGGGGCCGAGCTGGCCGACGGTGGCTTCGGCCTCACGCACGACGGCGCAGGTGAGGCCGACGGCGACCTGGTGCTCGCGCAGCGAGCGGCGGTTCCACTCGGCGAGGTTCAGGTGCGCTTGCTTGAGCGCGCGCTGCAGCCCGCCGGTGATGGAGAGTGATTCGCGGGCGAACAGCTCGGCGACGGCGGCGGCGACCTCAGCGCAGAAGGGGGCGGAGCGTTCGTCGACGGGCTCGGCGAGCACGATCAGCTGGACGGTGTCGTCCTCGCGGACACGCTCGCGCTCGACGAGCCATGGGCTGTGCTCGCGCACCTCGCCACCGACGATCGCGTATCGGCCGGTCCAGATAGCCATGCCGCCGTCCGGGGGGAGCGAGCGCGCCTATCCTGCGGCGCGGCGGCGCGCTGCGATAGGGCGACGTGTGCGTTGACCCGCGCAGGATAGGCGCGCGCGCGCGGCGCGTCGACCCTCGTACGCGTCACACCGAACGTTCGACGCAGCGTGGCGCGCGCTGCGTGTAGGATCGCGCCAGGGAGGGTGCAGTGGCGGACGACGCGTTACGACACCAGGCGCATGCGGACGCGATCGTGGCGCGCGCGGCGGAACAGTTGCGCGGCGTGCTGCGCGAACTCGCGGCGGCGATCGATCCGTTCCCGACGTTCCCGGGGACGTTCTTTTCGTACGGCATCGAGGTGCCGCTGGACGACGTGCCGAGCGAGCACGGCTGCGTGGTGCTGGGCGAGGACGGGGAGCTGCACGAGCTGCGGTTGGGGCTCGACGTGGCCGGGGCGGCGGACGGTGATCCGGCGGGCCTGCGCGCGGAAGAGCGTGTGCCGCTGGAGGAGCTGCCGCCGGCGCTGTTCGTGCTGTACGCGCAGCGCGCGGTGCAGGCGGCGGTGGCGTACATCGAGCGCGCGGCGCGGTAGGGGCGCGGCGGCGGCGGGTGGCGGAGTTCGACGTTGGCGAGGTCATTTCGTACCTGCAGATGTGCGGGGCGGAGCGCGCAAGCCTGCAGGCAGGAATGAACTTTCAGCTGCGCGGCGGCGAGAGCGTGCTGTTGATGAGCCGGCGCCCCAATGCGCCGTACGTCGATCGCGTGCTGGACGGCGGCACGACGCTGATCTACGAGGGGCACGACGCGCCGCAGCACGCAGGCGAGCCGAGCACGAAGACGGTGGATCAGCCCGAGCGGCTGCCATCGGGGCGGCTGACACAGAACGGTCGATTTGCGGAGGCGGCGGCGATCGCGAAGCGCGGCGGGCGTCGAGAGCGCACCCGCGTGTACGAGCGATTGCTCGCCGGCGTGTGGGTGTTCAACGGCGTGTTCGAGCTGACGGACGCGTGGCGGGAGGCGGCGGGGGGCCGGCAGGTCTTCAAGTTTCGGCTGGAGTTGATCGAGTCCGGGGCGGCCGACGCGGGGTCGTCACGGACTCCGGAGCTGCGCCACGACCGCCTCATCCCGTCCGAGGTGAAGCTCGCAGTGTGGCGCCGCGACGGGGGGCGTTGCGTCGCGTGCCCGGCGACGGACAACCTGCATTTCGACCATGTGATCCCGTTCTCGCGTGGCGGGTCGTCGCTGGTGGCGGAGAACATCCAGCTGTTGTGCGCGCGGCACAACCTGGCGAAGCGGGACCGCATCGAGTAGGGCGCTGCAGCGGCCGGGGCCTCGGAGGGCCTCGGAGGGCCTCGATCTGTGCTATCACATGCGCGAAGTCGCGAGGGTGGTGCGATGCCGAATCGACGCGTGCCGCGGCCGTTCCAGCTGCTGTGGGGGAACGGCAAGATCATCGAGGAGGCGGCGATCGAGGGCGGCTTGCACGCCCCGGCGCTGCAGTTGCTGGCGTACGAGGAGGGCGAGAAGAAGGGGCAGTTGGCGCTGCGCTTCGCGGCGTACGACCGGGAGGGCGAGCTGGAGCGGCGCCCGCTGATCATCAACGAGCGCGAGATCCCGGCGCTGCGCGCGCAGCTGGATCAGTCGCCGCGCATGAAGGCGCTGCTGAAGAAGCTCGTGGAGTAAGAGGGAAGGCCCACCCACCCACCCTAATGACGGGGGCTTCGCCCCCGGCCCGCGCTTGCGGACAGCCGCACGGACGTTGCGCGCCAGCGGTGCGGTCACTCGCCGCGCCGGGGTCACTCACCGTGACGGCACGAGCTACGGGGACCCTCACCCCCCGCCCCCCTCTCCCCACGCGGCGGGGCGAGGGGGAGCCGGATAGGGACGTTCGTCGTTGGGTCGTCGTTCCGCGGGCGTGCGTCGGGCGAGTGCGTTACTCGGCGGTGAAGTCGCCGGACTTGCCGCCGGACTTGGCGACGAGGCGGATGTCCTCGATGCGGATGGTGCGCTCGGCGGCTTTGCACATGTCGTAGACGGTGAGCGCGGCGACGCTGACGGCGGTGAGCGCTTCCATCTCGACGCCGGTGCGGCCGGTGGTGCGCACGGTGGCGCTGATCTCGATGCTCGACGTGGCGTAGTCGGGGGTGAGCTCGAGGTCGACGCCGGAGAGCGGCAGCGGGTGGCAGAGCGGGATGAGGTCCGGCGTGCGCTTGGCGGCCATGATGCCGGCGACGCGCGCGACGGCGAGCACGTCGCCCTTGGGCACGCGGCCTTCGACGATCAGCGCGAGCGTCTCCGGGCGCAGCACGACGCGGCCGCGCGCGGTGGCTTCGCGCGCGGTGACGTCCTTGGCGGTGACATCGACCATGCGCGCGTGGCCCTGCGCGTCGAGGTGGGAGAGTTGCGGTTCGCCGGTGGTCATGGTGTTCAGCTCGTTCTGGTCGCTCAGCCGCCGATGTACGACATCTCGACGCGTTGCAGGCCGGGCGTGCCGGCGGCGCGCAGCTCGGAGTAGCGGTCGTCGCGGGCGGTCCAGACGGTGCGCAGCGCAGCGGCGATCGCGTCGTCACCTGCTTCACCGGGGGGGCCGTTGCGCAGCAGCGTGCGGAAGTCGGTGCCCTGCGCGGCGAACAGGCATGTGTACAGCGAGCCTTCGGCGGAGAGGCGCGCGCGCGTGCAGTCGCCGCAGAAGGGTTGCGTGACGGAGGTGATCACGCCGATCTCGCCGGAGCCGTCGCGGTAGCGCCAGCGCTTCGCGACCTCGCCGCGGTAGCTCGGCTCGATTGGTTCGAGCGGGAGCGCGGCGTCGATGCGCTCGACGATCTCGGCGCCGCGGACGACGTCGTCCATGCGCCAGCCGTTGGTGGTGCCGACATCCATGTACTCGATGAAGCGCAGCGTGTGGCCGCGGTCGCGCACGAAGCGCGCGAGGTCGACGACGGTGTGGTCGTTGACGCCGCGCTTGACGACGGCGTTGACCTTGAGCGGGCGCAGGCCAGCGGCAGTGGCGGCTTCGATGCCCTCGACGACGAGCGCGACGGGGAAGTTCACGTCGTTCATCGCGCGGAAGATGGCGTCGTCGAGCGAGTCGAGCGAGACGGTGACGCGGTCGAGGCCGGCCTCGGCGAGCGGCGCGGCGAGCGTGCGCAGCAGCGAGCCGTTGGTGGTCATGGCGATCTCCATGCCGGGGATCGCGTGCAGCTGCGCGACGAGCTTCGGCAGCTCGGCGCGTAGCGTCGGCTCGCCGCCGGTGAGGCGCAGCTTGCGCACGCCGTGCGCGGCGAAGATGCGCGCGAGGCGGGTGATCTACTCGAAGGTGAGTATCTCGTCGCGCGGGAGGAACGCGAAGTTGGGGCCGAAGACCTCGCGCGGCATGCAGTAGCGGCAGCGGAAGTTGCAGCGGTCGGTGACGGAGATGCGCAGATCGCGCAGCGGGCGGCCGAAGCGGTCTACGAGCGCGGGCGCGCCGGTGCGGTCCGTGGGGTGCTGCGCGGGGCGGTCGAGGGAGCCGTCGAGAGCGGTCATGCGGGGTCTCCGGAGCGGTCGCGAGGCGTCTCGGGCTGCGCGGCGATCACGTCCATCATCGCACGGACGGCCAGCGCGCGATGGCTGAGCGCCTGCTTCTCCGCGCCGAGCTCGGCGAGGGTGCGGCCGTCGGGCAGCTCGAACACGGGGTCGTAGCCGAAGCCGCTCGCGCCGCGCGGGGCGAGCGCGATGCGGCCCTCGAGCGTGCCGTCGCGCGCGACGACGCGGCCGCCGGGGAGCGCGAGCACGACGACGGCGCGGAAACGCGCGGTGCGGCGGGCGGGGGCCACGCCTGTGAGCTCGCGCAGCAGCAGGGCGCAGCGCGCGGCGTCTGTGGCCGCGGCGGGGCCGCCGTAGCGCGCGGAGAGCACGCCGGGACGGCCGTCGAGCGCATCGACCTCGAGACCGGAGTCGTCGGCGAGGGCGGGGAGGCGGCTCGCGGCGGCGTGGGCGACGGCTTTGCGCGTGGCGTTTTCGAGGTAGGAGCGGCCGTTCTCGATCACGTCGATCGGGGCGAGGCCGCGCTCGCGCGGGGTGACGAGCTGCCAGCCGGTGGGCGCGAGCAGCGCGCGCAGCTCGCGCAGCTTGCCGGAGTTGGCGGTGGCGAGGAGGAGGGTGGGCACGCTACTCGGGGAGCTGGACGCGGCCGGCGGCGTCGAGCGGGAAGCCGGGGTTCCAGGCGACTTCCCAGAGGTGGCCATCGGGGTCCGCGA
>CAMDBZ010000043.1 GCA_945889565.1 Thermoflexus hugenholtzii JAD2
CAGCTCGCGGCCGGATCGACGCGCGCGCTGCAGACGCGCCATGCGCGGGCGGCGGAGCGCCACGCCTCGCTGCTGCAGCGCGTGGGCGCGCTCTCGCCGCTCGCCACGCTCGAACGCGGCTATGCGCTGGTATTGACGAGCGACGGCGCGACGGTGCGCACGGCGGCGGCGTTGCATGCTGCCGACCGGGTGCAGCTGCGCTTCCACGATGGCGTGCGTCCCGCGCGCGTCGAGTCCGGCGCGTGACCGCGCCGCTGCCCGCGGAACCGCCGGCTGCGGGCGAGAGCTTCGAGGCGCTGTACGCGCGGCTGGAGGTGATCGCGGGGCGGCTCGAGGCCGGGCAGCTCTCGCTCGACGAGTCGCTCGCGCTGTACGAGGAGGGCATGCAGCTCGCGCAGCGCTGCCAGGAGCGGCTCGCGCAGGTGGAGCAACGCATCGAGACGCTGCGCGAGGCGTACGACGACAGTTTCGGCGGGCCGGGGCGGTGACGCGGGCGCACGTGCCGGTGAGCGGGTGACGCTCGCGCTCGGCTGGTTCACCACCGCGCGTGGACCCGGGTCGCGTGCGCTGTTCGAGGCCGTCGTCGCCGCGATCGGCAGCGGGGCGCTCGATGCGCGGATCGCGGTGGTGTGCTGCAACCGCGCGCCGGGCGAGGATGCGGTCACGGACGGCTTCCTGCGCCGCGTAGAGGAGCTGCAGCTGCCGCTCGTCGCGCGCTCGTCGGTGGCGTTCCGGCGGGCGCACGG
The DNA here is from genome assembly GCA_945889565.1 of Thermoflexus hugenholtzii JAD2. Lineage (GTDB taxonomy): Bacteria > Chloroflexota > Dehalococcoidia > UBA2979 > UBA2979 > SHYP01. The sequence goes on from CAMDBZ010000043.1 coordinate 747, forward strand.
CGGGGCACGCTCGCAGCCCGGCGTACCGCTGCCCCCGTGGCGCGATGCGTACGACGCCGAGCTCGACGGCGCGCTCCGGGCGCATCCGTTCGCGCTGGGCGTGCTCGCGGGGTACATGCTGATCTTCGGCGCGGCGTTCGTGGCGCAGCACCCGCTGCTGAACCTCCACCCGGCCCTGCCCGGCGGTCCGGCCGGCACCTGGCGCGAGGTGATCCGCGCGCTGATCCGCGCGCGCGCCCACGAGAGCGGCGTGATGCTGCACTTGGCCGTCCCCGATGTCGACGCCGGCCCCGTCGCGAGCTTGTGTCGGTACGCCCTCGATGGCCCGGCGCTCGCGCCGTTCTGGGCAGCGCTCGCCCGCGAGCCCGGCGCGCTCGACGACGCGGCGATTGAAGCGAGCGGGCTCTTCGATGCGATCCGCGAGGAGGGCGTGCGCCGCGAGGCGCCGCTGCTGCTAGCGACACTCGCGGCCTTCGCGAGCGGGCGCCTGCGCGCGGAGGGCGGCCGGCTGCTGGACGCGCGGGGCGGCCCGGCCACGCCGGCCGACCTCACCACGGAGGTCGAGGCGCTGCTGCGCGGCGGCGGCTGAGCGTGGGGCGCGCTGGGGGCCGGTACTCGACGCCGCCTCGACCTTCGCGGCGTAGTGTGCGCTCATGGTCGTGCCCTCGGACGCTCGGTACTACTCGCTACGCGCCGCCGGGCTGCGCGCGCTGCGACGCCACGGGATGCGCGCGTTGCTCGCGTCCGTCTCGCAGTACCTGCGCGCACGCTGGTACCTGCGGCGCGCCACGTTGCTGGGCTCTGCGCGACTCACCGGGCGTGCGTTCGTGGTCAACCACGGCACGCTCACCATCGGCGAACGCGTGCGGCTCTACGGGCACACGGTGCGGCTCGAGCTGGTCTGCTTCGGCGGGGAGCTCACGATCGGCGACAACACGTTCATCAACTACGGCACCAACATCTCGGCAACGCAGCGTGTGCGCATCGGACGCAACTGCGCGATCGGCCAATACGCGATCATCATGGATAACGACTACCACCAGGCGGGGGATCACGCCGCCATCGGCGTGCCCGGTCCGGTCGAGATCGAGGACGACGTGTGGATCGGCGCACGTGTGACCGTGCTGCCGGGGGCGCACCTCGGCCGCGGCTCGGTGATCGGGGCGCATTCGGTGGTGAAGGGCGTGATTCCGCCGTACTCGCTGGCGGCCGGCGCGCCGGCCCGCGTGCTGCGGCAGCGGCCGGCGCCGGGCGCCGAGCCCGCGTCGTCGTGAGTGCTCGCGGGTGGCGAGGCGCGCGCGGCCGCGCTACCCTGTGCCGCCCACGCATACGCGCGCGCGTCTCGGCGAAGGAGCCTCGGATGATCGTCCCGCAGCCGGCCGGGTTCGTCGCGCGCTCCCGGTCTGCGTTGCCGGCCGAGCGTGGGCTTGCGCAGGCGGCGATGCAGCTGGTCCCGGCGGTGCGCGGGGCGGCGATCGCTGCGGCCGTCGGGCTGGCCGCGGAATTCGTGATGCGCGCGCTCGCGAGCCGCGCGCTGATCGCTCGCGCGCCGCGTGTCGCACCGTCGTCGCACACTCCGCTCCCCGCCGCGAGCCGCACGATCATCACGGAATGGGTGATGATCGAGCGCGTGCGCCGGCCCTCGTAGCGCGTGCCGAGCGAGCGCCTGCAGAAGCTGCTGGCCGGTCCACGGTACGGTAGCCGCCGCCAGACCGAGACGCTGCTGATCGCGGGACGCGTGACCGTGAACGGCCGTGTCGCCACGCTGGGCGAGCGCGCCGACCCGAGCGTCGACCGCATCGCGGTCGACGGCGAGCCGCTCGAGGCGCGCCAGGCGTCTGTGCTGTGGATGCTGCACAAGCCCGCGGGCTACGTCGTTTCGGCGGACGATGAGCGGGAGCGTCCGACCGTGTACGCGCTGCTGCGCGCCGCGCCGCCCGGGTTGCGCTACGTCGGGCGGCTGGACCGCGACAGCGAGGGGCTGCTGCTGCTGACGAACGACGGTGAGCTGGCGCACCGCCTCACGCATCCGCGCTATGGCGTGCCGAAAACCTACGAAGCGACGCTGGAAGGCGAGCCTCCGGCCGCCGCGCTGCGCGCGCTGCGCCGCGGCATCGACCTCGAGGACGGGCGCACCGCCCCGGCGGAGGTCGAGCTGCTCGCGCCCGGCCCGCAGGCGCGGGTGCGGCTGCGCTTGCACGAGGGCCGCAAACGCGAGGTGCGGCGCATGCTGGCCGCGGTCGGGACGCCGGTCGTACGCTTGGTGCGGACGGACTTCGGCGGAGTGCGGCTGGGCGCGCTCGCGCCCGGCGAGGCGCGGCCGTTGACCGCGAGCGAGGAGGCGCGGCTGCGCGGGCTGGTCGCGCTGGACCCCGTCGCGCTGGGCCCCGCCGCGCTGGACCACGCCGCGCCTGCCTCCGTATCATCAGGCGCCGCCGAATTCCCACCCGCCGACCCCGTGCCCACCAGAGCTGGAGGCGCCACCATCGCCACGGACGCACTCGCCCGCAGCGTCGCGATCGATGGCGCCACGGCCGCTGGCAAGAGCGTGGTCGGGCGGGCGCTGGCGGAACGGCTGGGCCTCGGCTTCGTCGACACCGGCTTGATGTACCGCGCCTGCACGCTGGCCGTGCTGCGCGCCGGCATCGACCCGCTCGACGAGCAGGCGGCGCTCGCCATCGTGCGCGACACGCAGCTGGACATGCGCTGGCCCGAGCCGTCACAGCCGCACGTGCTGCTGAACGGCGAGGACGTGAACGCGCTGCTGCGCACGCCGGATATCGAGCGCATGGTGTCGCTCGTCTCGCGGATTGCCGAGGTGCGCGACGTGCTGGTGGAGCGGCAACGCGCGATCGCGTCGCGCGCACCGATCGTGATGTCCGGGCGCGACATCGGCACGCGCGTGCTGACGGAGGCGCGCGCGAAGTTCTTCCTCGAAGCGTCGAGCGAGGTGCGTGCGCGCCGCCGCCTGGGCGAGGAGCTGGACGCCGGGCGCCCGTCGACGTTCGAGCGGGTGCTCGAGGAGACGCGCCGTCGTGACGAGCTGGACGCGACGGGCCATCGCGCGCTGCGCCGCGAGCAGGCGGCCCAGGACGCGGTGATCATCGACACGGATGCGCTCGGCATCGACGAGGTGGTCGAGCTGTGCGCGCAGGCGTATCGCGCGGCGAACGGGGCGTGAGGCCGGCGCTGCGGCGCGCGCTCGGGCGCGTGGCGTACGCGTTCGGGACGCACCTTTCGCGCGCGCTGGTGTTCGTATTCGCGCGCTGGGAGGTCGTCGGCGCGGAGCACGTGCCGCGCGAGGGCGCCGTCGTGCTGGTCGCAAACCACCTGCACCTGTTCGACCCGCCGCTCGTGATCGCGTCCTCCCCGCGGCAACTCCATCCGATGGCGAAGCGCGAGCTGTTCGAGGTGCCGCTGATCGGCTGGTACTTCTGGCTCCTGGGCGCGTTCCCCGTGCGCCGATTCTCGGCCGACGTGGGCGCGCTGCGCGCCGCGCGCGGGCTGTTGCGCAGCGGGCAGGCGGTGCTGATGTTCCCGGAGGGCACGCGCTCTCGCGACACGTTGTTGCACGCGGCCCTGCCCGGGGCGGCGACGGTGGCGCTGCTGGCCGACGCTCCGGTGCTGCCGGTGGCGATCACGGGCACTGAGCAGATTCGCGTGCCCGGCATCTTCTTCGCGTGGATGCGCGGCCGGCGGCCGCCCATCCGCGTCGTGTTCGGCCCGCCGAGTCCACTCGCGACTTCCGCGAGCGAGCCACGTCGCGCCGAGCTCGCCACGGACGAGCTGATGCGGCGCATCGCAGCGCTGCTCCCGGAAGCGCGGCGGGGCGCGTACGCGGGGCCGCCCGGTGGCGAGCCCGTCGTCGCACGAGCTGCCACGCGCCCGCCGACCTCGTAAGCGGGCTCGGCGCCGCTGGCGCGACTCGGGCCTCGCGGCTTAGCGTAGAGGACGGCGCGGGCGGGCGGAGGCGGCGATGTGCGGCATCATCGGCTACACGGGCGAGCGGCCCGCGGGCCCGCTGATCATGGAGGCGCTGCGGCGCCTGGAGTACCGCGGCTACGACTCCGCGGGGCTCGCGCTGTTCGATGAGGGGCACGGGTTCTTCGTCGCGCGCGCGGCGGGGAAGATCGACCAGCTCGCCGCGCGCATCGAGGGGCGGCTGCCACCGGCGGCGGCGGGCATCGGGCACACGCGCTGGGCCACGCATGGCGCGGCAACCGATGCGAACGCGCACCCGCAGCTCGATCCGTCGGGCCGCGTAGCGATCGTGCACAACGGCATCGTCGAGAACTACGAGGAGCTGCGCGACGCGCTGCTCGCAGGCGGCGCCGCCTTCGCCTCGGACACCGACACCGAGGTGCTGGCGCATCTGATCGCGAACGCGCTCGCGGCGGGGTGCGACCTGCCGGCCGCCGTGCGCGATGCCGTGGCGCGCACCACGGGCGCGTACGCGCTGGTGGTCATCGATCGCGACGAGCCGGGGCGCATCGTCGCGGTGCGCGTCGGCAACGCGGGCGGCATCGTCGTGGGGCGCGGCGAGCGCGAGCACTTCGTCGCCTCGGACATGGCGGCGCTGCTACCGCACACGCGCGAGGTCGCGTTCCTGGAGCCGGGGGAGCTCGTCGACGTGCGGGCCGACGGCGCGCTGTTCAGCACCCTCGACGGCGACGCGATCGCGCGCGCGTTCGAGCCGCAGTCGCTGGACCCGGTAGCGGCGGTGCGGGGGCGCTACAAGCATTTCATGCTCAAGGAGATCTGGGACCAGCCGGAAGGCCTGCTCGATGCCCTGCGCGGCCGCTACCTGCTGTCGCCCGGCCGCGTCGAACTCGAGGGGTTTCCGTTCGACGCGGAGCGTGTGCGGCAGTTCACGCGCGTGGTGCTGATCGGCATGGGCACCTCATGGCACGCGGCGATGGTGGGCCGGCACTACATCGAACGGCTCGCGCGCATCCCGGCGGAGGTCGACAACGCGGCCGAGTTCGGCTATCGCCGCCCGATCCTGGACGACCGCACGCTTGTGATCTCGGTCTCGCAGTCGGGCGAGACGGTGGACCTGCTCGCGGCGATGGACGTCGCGCGCCGCGCGGGCTGCGCGCAGTTGACGGTGTGCAACACGCCGGGCGCGCAGACCACGCGCGTCGCGGACGGCACGGTGTACATGCGCATGGGGCCGGAGATCGCCGTCGCGAGCACGAAGTGCTTCACGGGGGCGATGGCCATGCTGCACGCCATTGCGCTGCACCTCGGCCGCACGCGCGGCACGCTGGACGCCGCGGAGGAGGAAGCGCAGGTCGCGGGCGCGCTGCACCTGCCGGCGGCAATCGGCGAGGCGCTGCTGCTCGCGCCGACCATCGAGCTGCTCGCGCAGCGCTACGCCGCGTTCGAGCATTTCCTGTTCCTCGGCCGCGGGCTGTCGTTCCCGCTCGCGCTCGAGGGTGCGCTGAAGCTCAAGGAAGTCTCGTACCTGCACGCGGAAGGCTACGCGGCGGGCGAGATGAAGCACGGCCCGATCGCGCTGATCGACGAGCGCATGCCGACCGTCGCGCTCGCACCGTCGGACGAGCTGCGCGACAAGATGCGTTCGAACATCCAGCAGATCAAGGCGCGGCGTGGGCGCGTCGTGGCGATCGTCTCCGCGGGCGACGCGAGCCTGAGCGCGATCGCCGACGACGTGATCACGCTGCCGCACACGGACCCGCTGCTGGTGCCGTTCGTGGCGGCGGTGGTGATGCAGCTGCTCGCGTACTACGTGGCGCTGGAGCGTGGCTGCGACGTCGATCAGCCGCGCAACCTTGCGAAGACTGTCACCGTCGAGTAGCACCCGGCCCGCCGCCGCGCAGCAGTTGCCGCGAGGTCAGTCGGCGCGGAGCATCGTGTCGGTGCCCGCGAGCGCGGCCTGTGCCGCGGCGAGCCGCGCGATCGGCACGCGATACGGAGAGCAGGAGACGTAGTCGAAGCCCTCCTGGTGGCAGAATTCCACCGAGGCGGGATTGCCGCCGTGCTCCCCGCAGATGCCGACCTTGAGCGTGGGGCGCACGCTGCGCCCGCGCTCGATGCCGAGGTGGATCAGCCCGCCGACGCCCTCACGGTCGAGCTCCACAAACGGGTCGACGGCGAGCAGGCCCTGCGCGACGTACGCGGGCAGGAAGCGGCTTGCATCGTCGCGCGACAGCCCGAAGGTCGTCTGCGTGAGGTCGTTCGTGCCGAACGAGAAGAAGTCCGCGTGCTCCGCGATCGCGTCCGCGACGATGCAGGCGCGCGGCAGCTCGATCATCGTGCCGACGGTGAACTCGACGGACACGCCGAACTCCGCCATGACGGTCTCGGCGGTCGCCACCACGCTCGCGCGCACCATGCGCAGCTCGTCTGCGAGGCCGACGAGCGGGATCATGATCTCGGGCACCACGTGCACGCCTTCGGCGGTCAGCGCGCAGGCGGCCTCGATGATCGCGCGCACCTGCACCTCGTAGATCTCGGGGTACGTCACGGCGAGTCGCACGCCGCGGTGGCCGAGCATCGGGTTGAACTCGTGCAGTGCCTCGACGCGGCGCGCGACCTCGGCGGGGGCGACGCCGAGCGCAACGGCGACGTCCGCGATCTCTGCGGGCTGCTGCGGCAGGAATTCGTGCAGCGGCGGGTCCAGCAGGCGGATCGTCACGGGCAGGCCCGCCATCGCGCGGAGGATGCCGCGGAAGTCGTCCCGCTGCATGGGCAGGATCTTCGCAAGCGCGGCGCGGCGGCCGGGCTCGTCGTCCGCGAGGATCATCTGGCGCACCGCCAGGATGCGGTCCTCGCCGAAGAACATGTGCTCCGTGCGGCAGAGGCCAACGCCCTCCGCGCCGAACTGGCGCGCGAGTGCGGCGTCCGCGGGCGTGTCGGCGTTGGCGCGCACGCGCAGGCGCCGCGCGCCGTCCGCCCAGTGCATCAGCCGCTCGAACGCGTCGGGCAGCACCGGATCGCGCAGCGCGACCGCGCCGAGCATCACCTCGCCGGTCGCGCCGTCGAGCGAGATCGTGTCGCCCTTGCGCACGACGATCGGTGCGCCGCCCGCCGTCGCAACGCGCATGCTCTGCGCGTGGTAGTCGATGTCGAGCGCGCCGCAGCCGGTCACGCAGCACTTGCCCATGCCGCGCGCCACGACGGCAGCATGCGACGTCGCGCCACCGCGCGCGGTCAGGATGCCGTGCGCCACGCGCATGCCCATCACGTCTTCCGGGCTGGTCTCTGTGCGCACGAGGATCACCGCCTCGCCGCGCTCCGCCCACTGGGCGGCGTCATCGGCGCTGAACACGACGCGTCCGACAGCGGCGCCCGGCGACGCGCCCAGCCCGCGCGCAATCACGGTTGCCGGTATGGTGCGGTCGAACATCGGGTGCAGCAGCTCGTCGAGCTTCTCGGGCTCCTGGCGCAGCAGCGCCTCGCGCTCGTCGATCGCGCCTTCGGCGACGAGGTCGGCGGCGATCTGCACCATCGCGCGGCCGGTGCGCTTGCCGGAGCGTGTCTGCAGGATCCACAACCGCCCCTGCTGCACCGTGAACTCGACGTCCTGCATGTCGCCGAAGTGCGCCTCGAGGCGCGCGCACGCCTGCGCGAGCTCCGCGTGCACCGCGGGCATCAGCTCCTCGAGCGAGGGCGCGCCGCTCGCGGTGTAGCCGTCGCGGCCGATCGGCTGCGGCGTGCGCACGCCGGCGACCACGTCCTCGCCCTGCGCGTTCAGCAGGAACTCGCCGTAGAGGCGGCGCTCCCCCGTCGCAGGCTCGCGTGTGAAGACGACGCCCGTCGCGCAGTCGTCGCCGAGGTTGCCGAAGACCATCGCCTGGACGTTGACGGCGGTGCCCCAGCTCGATGGGTAGCCGTACATGCCGCGGTAGGCGACGGCGCGCGGGTTCTCCCAGGAGCTGAAGACCGCGCCGATCGCTCCCCAGAGCTGGTCCCAGGGCTGCTCCGGAAAATCGACGCCGAGGCGCTCGCGGATCAGCGCCTTGTACTCGCCGACGAGCGCGCGCAGGTCGTCCGCATCGAGGTCAGTGTCGAGCGCGACGCCGCGGGCGCGCTTCTTCGCGTCCAGCAGCTCCTCGAACGGGTCGTGGTCGCGGTCGCTGGCGGGTTTGAGCCCCAGCACGACGTCGCCGTACATGGAGACGAAGCGGCGGTAGGAGTCATACGCAAAGCGCGCGTTGCCGGAGACGCGGGCGAGGCCGGCGACCGTCGCGTCGTTGAGGCCGAGGTTGAGCACCGTGTCCATCATCCCGGGCATCGAGACGCGCGCGCCGGAGCGCACGGAGACCAGCAGCGGGTTCTGCGGGTCGCCGAAGCCGCTGCCGACGATGCGCTCGATGTGGGCGATGCCCGCGCGAACGTCCTCGGCGAGGCCAGCCGGGAAGCTGGCGCCGGCGGCGTAGTACGCGTTGCAGACCTCGGTGGTAATGGTGAAACCGGGGGGGACAGGGATGCCGACGCGGCTCATCTCCGCGAGGCCGGCGCCCTTGCCGCCCAGCAGTTCCTTCATGCGCCCGTCGGCTTCCGCGAGGCCGCCTCCGAAGCGGTACACGAGCGGCTGGGCCGTCGAGTCGGCTCGGGACTCCCGGGGTGCGGTCGCGGTCATGCTTGCCGCCTCTCAAGGGTGTCGAGTCTGACTCGCCGACGTTGGCGTCCGGTTGCAGGTTCGTGACGGCCACGGGCCGCGTGAGCCGCCGACCCTGGGACACCGCATTATACGAACCGCCGCGACAAGCGTTCAGGACGGCTTCCCAGCGCGCTCCAGGCGAAGTTGCGTGCACTCGGGCACTCCGCCCACACTCGGCGCATGCTGGAGCACGTACGGGAGCGGCTGTTGCGGCGGGAGGCGGCGC
>CAMDBZ010000044.1 GCA_945889565.1 Thermoflexus hugenholtzii JAD2
CTCCCCACGCCGTTCACGCTCCAACCGCTGACCGAGGTGCTCGCGGCGCTGCTCGCCGCGCGCGACCCCGCCTAGCGCACGCGCGCGTCTCTCGCCGTCCCCGCCATCACGCTCGCGCACACCGTGCGGGCCGGCACGCCGTCCGCTACGGGCGATCCCCACGCGCCGCGCGGGCCCGCCCCGATACGGACGCCGCCGTTCCTGACGAACAATGGCCCTCGCACGGCGCAGCACGCGCCGAACGGAGGCCCGCGGTGATCCTGCTCACACGACTCGACAACCGCGAGTTCTGGGTGAACGCCGAGTACATCCAGAGCGTGGAGAGCCGCCCGGACACGCACCTCGTGCTCATCAACGGCCACTCCTACATCGTGCGCGAGCCCGACCGCGAAGTCGTGGCGCGCATCATGGAGTACCGCAAGCAGGCCTACGCCCCCGGCACCATCGCCGCGCAGCACTACCTGCGTGTGATCGAGGAGTAGGGGCCGCATGGACCTCGCCACGATCCTCGGCCTGATCGTCGCCGCGATCGGCATCCTCGGTGGCTTCACCATCGAAGGCGGCTCCATCGGCGGGCTGATCAACATCCCCGGCTTCATGATCGTGATCGTCGGCACTATGGGCGCCGTCATGGTCGCTTTCCCGCTCGAGTACATCATCGGCATGCCCAAGGTCGCCATGGCCACGATCTTCACCAAGGTCACCGTGCACGCCCACCACATGGCGGACGAACTCGTGAAGATGGCCGACCGCGCACGCCGCGAAGGCCTGCTCTCGCTCGAAGACGACGCGCAGAACATCAAGGACGACTTCGCCAAGAAGGCCTTGATGCTGATGATCGATGGCACGGACCCGGACGCGCTGCGCTCGATCATGGAGATCGACATCGACGGGCTCGCGCAGCGCCACCGCGAGAACGCGCGCGTCTTCGAGGCCGCCGGCGGCTTCGCACCGACACTCGGCGTGCTCGGCGCTGTGCTGGGCCTGATCACCGTGCTCTCGCATCTCGACAAGCCCGAGGACCTTGGGCACGGCATCGCCACCGCGTTCGTCGCCACCTTCTACGGCGTGGGCATCGCGAACATCGTCTTCCTGCCGCTCGGCGAGAAGCTCAAGGTGCGCTCCGCCGAGGAGCGCATGGTGCGCGAGATGATCCTCGAGGGTATCCTCGCCATCCAGGCCGGTGACAACCCGCGCATCGTGCGCGAGAAGCTCGATTCCTTCCTCGCCCCCGGCAAGCGCTCCAAGCGCGACGACGGCGCCGCCGCCGAAGCGCCACGGGCCGCCGCATGAGCCGCAAAGCCGCACCCGCCGCCGAAGCCGCGAACCACGAGCGCTGGGTCCTGTCCTACGCCGACCTGATCACGCTGCTGCTCGGCTTCTTCATCATCCTGTACGCCACCTCCAAGTCGGACGCGGACAAGTTCAAGCTGTTCGCCGTCGGCCTGAGCGAGGCCTTCAACGTCGACGTGCGCCAGGGCGTGCCCGGCGGCAGCCCCGTCTTCGACGGCGGGCGCGGCCTGCTCCCCGGCCCGGTGAACACCGGCACCATCGACCGCGACCTCGAGGTGATCAGCGCCGCCGTGCGCACCCGCGCCGAAGCCGCCGGCGTCGGCGGCCAGCTCGTCGTCGCGCGGGAGGAAGACCACCTCGTCATCCGCCTCGCCGACAACCTCGTCTTCCCCTCGGCGAGTGCCGACATCCGCCCCGAGGCGCTGCGCCTGCTCGACGTCGCCGCCTCCGTGCTCAACGAGGTGCCACACCCGATCCGCGTCGAGGGCCACACCGACAACGTCCCCGTCGTCACGGACCGCTATCCCACCAACTGGGAGCTCTCCGCCGCCCGCGCCACGGCCGTGCTGCGCACCCTCATCGAGCGCGGCGCCGTGCAGCCCCAGCGCCTCTCCGCCGCCGGCTACGGCGAGTACCACCCGCTCTCCGCGAACACCACCCCCGAAGGCCGCGCCCTGAACCGTCGCGCCGACATCGTGCTGCTGTACCCCAACGCGCCCGTCGCCACCCCGGCGAGCGCTCCAACCCGCCCCGCGTCCACGCCGGCCCCTGCCGGCGGCGCGCACTGAGCCGGAGGAATCGCGTGAAGAAGAAGCTGATCATCGTGGGCGCGCCCGTCGCCTTGCTCGCCATCGGCGCCGCGCTCTACTTCTTCATGTTCCGCGGCTCCGGCTCGAGCGCCGCCGCGCTCGTCGAGCCCACCCCGGTGGCGTTCGAGGGCCGCCTCGGCCCGCACATCACGCTCAAAGAGCGCGTGTTCAACCTCGCGAACGGCGAGGGCGGCGACAAGCACTTCGTGAAGCTTGGCGTCGTGATCGAGTTCGAGACCACGGATCCGAAGTGGCTGAAGCTCAGCGGCGAGCCGCTCGTGCTCGCGCTCGAGGAGTTCGACCACGAGATCGGCAGTGGCCGCCAGCTGATCGAGGACGCGATCACGAACATCGTGTCCGGCCGTCACGTCGAGGAGCTCTCCACCGTCGAAGGCAAGGACGCGCTGCGCGCGGAGATCCTCGCCGCCATAGCGGAGCTCGTGCACGAGCCCGTCGTGCACCGCGTGCTCTTCACGAACTTCATCACCGACTAAGCAGTCCGCGCAGCTGGAGCGAACGTCATGGCCGAATCTCGCGCGCTGTCCCAGTGGGAGATCGACGCGCTGCTCAACCAGATCCCCGAGGGCGGCCCCGCCCCCGGGGCCGAGGACGAAGCGGCCGCCGCTCCCTCCTCCGTCATCCGCGACCGGGGCCTCTCCCGCGTCATCAAGGGCTACGACTTCCGCCGCCCGGACAAGTTCTCCAAGGAGCAGTGGCACACGCTGCAGACCATGCACGACGCCTTCGCACGGCTGATCGGCGTGCAGTTCTCGTCGCGCTTGCGCACGCTCGTCAGCGTGCGGCTGTCGAGCATCGACCAGGGCCTGTACGAGGAATGGCAGGCGCAGCTGCCCAGCCAGACCACCTGCTACGTGCTCTCCGTCCCGCCGCTCGACGGCAACATCGTCGTCGAGTTCAACCACGATGTCGCGTCTGAGGTGATCGACCGCCTGCTGGGCGGCGCCGCCGTCATGCCCGTGCAGCCGCACGACCTCTCCGATATCGAGCTCGCCGTGCTGCGCGGTTTCGGCCGGCCGATCGCCGTTGGCGTGCGCGAGATGTGGGCCAACCTCCAGCCCGTCGAGCCTGAGCTTCAGGATCTCGGCATGGACGCCAACCTGATCCAGATCGCACACGCGAGCGACGTCGTCGTCACCGCGTTCTTCGAGGTGAGCCTCGGCGCGCGCCTCGGCGCCATGTCCGTGTGCACGCCGTACACCGTGCTGGAGCAGGTCGCCTCGCGGCTCTCCGCGCAGGTCTGGCTCGCCGCCGGTCAGCAGACGCGCAGCGACGACGGCACCCGCCGCCAGATGCGCGCCCTGCTCGGCACCGCGTCGCTCGAGCTCGCCGTCGAGCTCGGCGCCGCCGAGGTCCCCGCTCGCGCCGTCGCGGAGCTGAAGCTCGGCGACACGATCTGCCTCGACGCCCGTGTCGATCGCCCGCTGCCCGTGCTCATCGGCGGCGAGCGCCGCTTCGACGCGCGCCCCGGGATGCTTGGCAACCGCGTGGCCGTCCGCGTCAGCGATGTCGCCCCGCAGCCCGGCGCGCGCTTCGCCGCCGACACCGCCGCCGACACCGCTGCGCACGGCGCCGCCGACCCGATGGGCGCGCCGGCCGCAGCCGAGCCGTCCCCCTCGAACGTCACCCCGCTACGAGCCCAGGAGGTCACCGGTGCCGCTTAGCGATCAGGACATCCAGGCGCTGCGCGACCTCTTCGGCGCCGACGCCGACGCCCTCGTCGGCCTCGGCGCGCGCGCCGCCGACACCCTGCGGGCCGGCCTCGAAGGTGTCGTCGCGCGCGCCGGCGACGTGCAGGCGCAGTCGATCACGCTCGCCGAGTACGCCGAGCTCGCCGCTGCCTTCGCGGACACCGCACACGTGGGCCTCGAGCTGCGCGTCGCGCTGCCGGACGGCAACACCGCGCCGCTTGTCGTGCTCGTCCCTACCGCGGACGCGGGCGGCGCCTTCATGCTCGACATGTCGCCGGAGCAGATGGCCGACGAGACGTTCGCCGCCGCGCAGCTCGAGATCGTCGCCGCCGGCGTGCGCGAGCTGCTGGACCTGGGCGGGCTGTCGCTCTTCGTCGGCGCGCTCGCCGGTGCGGAGGCCACGCTCGTCGCCGCGCGCCTGGACGACATCGCCACCACGCTCCTCGGCGTCGAGGCCGCCGCCGAGGGCATGCCGGCCGTCCGCGTCGACGCGACCGTCGCCTTCGGCGACGCGGGCGAGACGCGCTTCACGGCGGTGCTCCCGGCCGGCCTGCTCGTGCGCCTCGTCGGCAAGCTCGCCGAAGACGCGTCCGCGCCCGCCGCCGCCGTCCCTGAACCCTTCGATCTGCCCGCGTTCGGCGACGCCGACGCGCTGGACGCTAGCTTCGACACGCCAGTTCCGCCCGCAGCCAACGTCTCGCCGCTGCGCCCGGACATCGCGCCGCCCCCGCCGCCATCGATGTTCGCCGCAGCCGACGACGTGCCCGTGCACCCGGTGCGCTTCCCCCCGCTCGGCGCGGCGCTCAACGTGCCGCCCGCCTCGCAGCAGTTCGACCTGATCATGGACGTGCCCCTGCGCGTAACCGTCGAGCTCGGCCGCAGCAGCATGACCGTCGACGAAGTGCTCGCGCTCGGCCCCGGCTCCGTGATCGAGCTCAACAAGCTCGCCGGCGAACCCGTCGACATCCTCGTCAACGACCGCCTGATCGCCCACGGCGAAGTCGTGGTCGTCGACGAGAACTTCGGCGTGCGTGTCACGGAGATCGTCTCGCCGCGTGCGCGCGCGAACGCCGCCGCCCGATGAGCGCCGTCCTCACGCGCACACGTGCCCGCGCGGCCGCGAGCGTGCTCGCCACGGCGCTCACGCTCGCACCGAGCGTCGCGCACGGCGCCGAGCCGACCGGCGTGGGCAGCGGACTGCCTGACTTCAGCGGCGGCGACTGGTTCGGGCTGGTGCTGCGCCTCGGCCTCGTGCTCGTCGCGGTCTGGGGCGGTGTCTCCGCGATGCGCTGGTACGTGCGTCGGACGCAGGGCGGCGGCACGGGCCGCGCCCCCGCGCGGCAGCTGCAGCTGCTGGAGACGCGCGTGCTCGGCCCCAACCGCTCGCTGCAGCTCGTGCGCCTCGGCGATCACGCGGTCCTGCTCGGCGTCACGCCTGAGCGCATCAACGCACTGATCGCCATCGACGACGCCGAGGAAGTCGCGCGCATCGTCGCCGAGGCTGAGCTCACGCGGCCGCGGCCGCTCGGCGCCTTCCTGGGCGGCACGCTCGCCGCGCGCCTCCCGCGCGCGCCGCGACCGGACACCGTCGTCGCGATCATCGGCCGCGCCTTCCAGCGCCGCCGCCCGGACCTCGCCGCCGCCCGCGCCGCCGCCCGCGCCCCAATCGGCGACTCGCGCCCCGACCCGCGTCCCGCGCAGCGCGCCCCCGCGCGCGTCGCACCTGCCGCGCCCTCGCGCACCGCCGCCCCCGCGCCGGCGCCGAGCGCCGCGCAGCGGCTGCAGGCCGCGCAGGGCTACACGCGCACCGATCGCATCGCCGAGCTACAGCGCGCGATCGCCGCTGCACGCGGACAGGACCAGCAGTGAGCCGCCCCCGCCCCCGCCGCCTGCTGTCGACGCTGCCGCTGCTCGCGCTCCTGCTCGCGGTGGGCAGCGGCTGCGTGGCCGCCGACGGCACGGTCGGGCTCCCCGCGGGCGCCACGGCGCCCGTGGCTGGTCAGCCAGCCGCGGGCGGCGCCACCGGCGTCCAGCTGCTCGTGCTGCTCACGGTGCTCTCACTCGCACCCGCGCTGCTCGTCATGGTCACGTCGTTCACGCGCATCGTGATCGTGCTCTCGCTCGTACGCAACGCCGTCGGCGTGCCGCAGCTGCCGCCGAACCAGGTGCTCATCGGCATCGCATTCCTGCTCACCGTGTTCGTGATGGCGCCCGTGTGGAAGACGGTCAACGAGCACGCGCTCCAGCCCTACCTCGCCGGCGAGCTCGACCAGGGCGCCGCCATCACGCAGGCCGAGGGCCCCATCCGCGAGTTCATGCTTGCGCAGACACGCGAGGCCGACCTCGAGCTCTTCGTGGGCCTGTCCTCCGAGGAGCGCCCCCAAACCGTCGTCGACGTGCCCACCTACGTCGTCATCCCGTCGTTCCTGCTGAGCGAGCTGAAGACCGCGTTCCAGATGGGCTTCATCGTCTTCGTGCCGTTCTTGATCATCGACATCGTGGTGTCGGCCGCGCTGCTGTCCATGGGCATGATGATGCTGCCCCCCGCTGTCGTGTCGCTGCCGTTCAAGATCCTGCTGTTCGTCCTCGTCGACGGCTGGGGCCTGATTATCGGCTCGCTCGTCTCGAGCTTCTCCAAGTGACCACCGAGGGAGGCACGCGATGAGCGACGCAGCGGTCGCGGCCCTCGCGCAGGACGCGCTCATGACTGCGCTCTTGGTCGTCGGGCCGATCCTCGCCGTCAGCCTCGTGATCGGCCTGCTCGTATCCGTGTTCCAGGCGATGACGCAGGTGAACGAGGTCACCCTCACCTTCGTCCCGAAGATCCTCGGCGTGTTCGCCGTCTCGGCGCTGATGGGCCCCTGGATGATCGGCACGATGGTCGGCTACACGCAGCGCCTCTTCGCCACGCTGCCGGAGGTGGCGCGCTAGTGCTCGCGAGCCTGCTCGCCGTCTCGCCGGAGTGGTCGGCGCAATTCCTGCTCGTGCTCGCGCGCCTGAGCGCCGCGATCACCGTGATGCCGATCTTCGGCGCGCGCGGCGTGCCCGCGCAGGCGAAGATCGGCCTCGCGCTGCTGCTCTCGCTGATCGTGTTGCCGCTGCACGCGGCTCCCGCGCCCGCACCGCCGACGCAGCTGCTCTCCTTTGTCGCCGCCATCGGGTCCGAGGCGCTCGTCGGCCTCTGCATCGGCATCGTCACCGCGCTCGTCGTGCAGGCGCTCGCGATGGGCGCCGCGCTCGTCGGTCTGCAGATGGGCTTCGGCCTCGGCGAGCTGTTCGATCCGCTCAACGGTGCGCAGACGGACACCATGAGCCAGTTCTACTGGCTGCTCGTCACGCTCGTGTTCTTCGCGGTCAACGGCCATCACGCTGCGCTCGTCGGCCTCGTGCACACCTTCGAGGCCGCCCCCGCAGGCACCGCCGACATCTCCCTGCTCGCCGGCGACCGCTTCGTGCCGTTCGTGAGCGCGCTGTTCGGTCTCGCCGTGCGCGTCGCGCTGCCCGTGCTCGGCGCGCTGCTGCTCACTGACGTCGCGCTCGGCCTCGTCGCCCGCACCGTGCCGCAGCTGAACCTGCTCGTCGAGGGCTTCCCGGTGAAGGTCCTCGTCGGCGTGCTCGTCGTCGCCGGCGGCATGCCGCTGCTCACCACGTTCATGGGCCGCGTCATGGGCACCATGTTGCCGCAGGCCGGCACGATGCTGGTGGGCCCGTGAGCGAGCGTACCGAGCAGCCGACGCAGCGCCGCCGCGAAGACGCGCGCCGCCGCGGGCAGGTCGCGCTCAGCCGTGAGCTGGACAGCGCGATCGTGCTGTTCGCCGCGTTCATCGCGCTGAAGATGAGCGGCGCGCGCATGTGGAGCGGCATGCAGGCGCTCCTGCGCGATAGCTTCACCGCGCTCGATGGCGACCCGCTCACCACAGACCTGGCCGCCGCGCTCGGCCCGGAGCTCGTCTGGCGCGCGATCACGCTGCTCGCGCCGCTCGCGCTCGCCGTCGTGGTCGTGGGCACGGCCGGCGGCGTGCTGCAGACCGGCGGCATCTTCTCGCTGCAGGTGCTGCAGCCCAAGGCGTCGCGTATGAACCCGTGGCAGGGCCTGAAGCGCATGGCCTTTTCGAAGCAGACGCTGGTCACGCTCGCCAAGACGCTCGCCAAGTTCCTCGTGATCGGCGGCGTCGCCGCCATGACGCTGCGCGCGCACATGCCCGCGCTCACCGCGCTTGGCCTCGAGGCGTCGATCCCAGACGCGCTCGGCACGCTCGTCGGCATCGCCAGCGACATCGTACTTAAGGTGCTGGGCGCGCTGGTCGCCGTCGCGGCCGCCGACTACCTGTTCCAGCGCCGCTCCTGGATCAGCGAGCTGCGCATGACGCGCCAGGAGGTCATCGACGAGCACCGCCAGCAGGAGGGCGACCCGCAGGTGAAGAGCCGCATCGCCCGCCTGCGTCGCGCCTTCCTCACGCGCATCATGCAGGCCGTCCCGCACGCCGACGTCGTGCTGATGAACCCGACGCACTACGCCGTCGCGCTGAAGTACGACCCCGTCACCGGCGGCGCGCCGCGCGTGATCGCGAAGGGCGAGCGCCTGATCGCGCTGCGCATCCGCGAGCTCGCCATCGAGCACGGCATCCCCGTGATCACCAACCCCCCGCTCGCGCGCGCGATCTACCGCGCCGTGCCCGTGGGCCGCGAAATCCCCCCCGAGCTCTACGAGGCCGTCGCCGAAGTGCTGGCGTTCGTCTACCGGCTCCGCTTCCCCCGCGCCCGCGCGGTGGCCGCGTAGCCGCAGAGAGAGGCGCGAACCATGGCGGCAGTACAGGTACAACGCGGCGCCCTCGCGGGCGACGGCGGCCCCGGCGGGCAGCTGCTCCGCACGCTCGGCAAGAACGCCGACGTTGTGCTCGCGGGCGCCGTGCTCGTGATCATCGGCATGATGGTGGTGCCGCTGCCCGCCGTGCTCATCGACCTGCTCGTCGCGACCAACCTCGCCATCTCGGTCACCATCCTGCTCGTCGCCATGTACACCGGCGATGTGCTGGCCTTCAGCATCTTCCCGTCGCTGCTGCTGCTGGTGACGCTGTTCCGGCTCGCCATCAACGTCGCATCGACGCGCCTGATCCTGCTGCACGGCCACGCCGGGCACATCATCGAAGCGTTCGGCAACTTCGTCGTCGGCGGCTCGCTGGTCGTCGGCATCGTCATCTTCGTGATCCTGCTCGTGATCCAGTTCGTCGTGATCACCAACGGCGCGGGCCGTGTCGCGGAAGTGGCCGCGCGCTTCACCCTGGACGCGATGCCCGGCAAGCAGATGTCCATCGATGCCGACCTCAACGCCGGCCTGATCACCGAGGTCGAGGCACGCGAGCGCCGCCTGAACACCATGCGCGAGGCTGACTTCCACGGCGCCATGGACGGCGCCTCGAAGTTCGTCAAAGGCGACGCCGTCGCCGCCTTGCTGATCGTGATCGTCAACCTGATCGGCGGCATCGCGATCGGCGTGCTGCAGCGCGGGCTGCCGATCGGCGAGGCCGTGAGCACGTACTCGTTGCTCAGCATCGGCGAAGGTCTGGTCTCGCAGATCCCCGCGCTGCTCATCTCCACGGCCGCGGGCCTGCTGGTCACACGCTCCGGCTCGGAGGGCCACCTGGGCGGCGACATCGGCAAGCAGCTGCTGTCCAACCCGCGCGCGCTCATGATCACGGCCTCCGTACTGGCTGCGTTC
>CAMDBZ010000045.1 GCA_945889565.1 Thermoflexus hugenholtzii JAD2
GCGCGCCGCTCGCGGGCGCGCCCCCGGGCAGCAGCGCGGCGTAGCAACGCGCGAGCGCGCGCGCGGTGCCGTAGGCGTTCACGGCGGGCGCCTGCGCGCGCGCCATCGGCTCGCCGTTGAACAGCTCGGTAATGCGCGATGTCGCGCGCTCGCGGCCGACGGGGTCGCGGCGCGTCACCTCGGAGCAGGAGTACACGGGCACGCGCTCGGCGAGCTGCGGGCCGTCGAGGCCGAGCGAGAGCTCGCCGGCGACGCCGAGCGGGGCGAACAGCTCGTCGTGCATGAGCTCGCGCGGTTGGCGGCCGTCGCTGCGACGCGCGAGCTCGCCGAGCGCCCAGCCGTAGGTGATCGGGTGGTAGCCGATGGCGGCGCCGGGCTCCCAGGCCGCCTCCAGGGCCGCCGTCTGCGCGACGACGTACTCCCAGTCGCCGACGAGGCTCCAGTCGAAGCTCGGGGCGAGCTGCGGGAATCCGCCGGCGTGCGTGAGCACGTGCCGCACGGTCACGCCGCCCTTCCCGCCCTGCGCGAACTCCGGCCACCAGCGCGCGAGGGGGGCGTCGTA
Source organism: Thermoflexus hugenholtzii JAD2 (assembly GCA_945889565.1). GTDB lineage: Bacteria > Chloroflexota > Dehalococcoidia > UBA2979 > UBA2979 > SHYP01. Next base: position 563 of record CAMDBZ010000045.1, read on the forward strand.
CGGCAGCAGCCCGCGCTCGTGCAGGCGATGGATGCACAGCGCCATGAGCGGCTTGGTCGCCGAGAACAGCAGCATGCGGTCGCTCGCGCGCAGCGACCGGCCCGGCGCCGCCTCGCCGCCCGCGAGGTCGAGCGCGAGCACGCCGTCGCGGTACACCGCGAGCTGCGCGCCCGGGTGCCAGCCGCGATCGAGCTGCTCGGCAAAGCGCGCGCGCACGGCCCGCGTGCCCGCCGCCGAGAGTCCGCGGGGTGGCGCGTGCGTCATGCGTCGCAGGCGGCGAGCACGGCGGCGGCCATTTCGGCCGTGCGCTGGGCCACGGTGAAGGGCTCGTGCAGGCCGTTGGTGAGGTACGCGACGGCGAGGCCGCGCGCGGGGTCGGCGTAGCCCACGGTGCACTGCTGGCCGCTGTGGCCGAATACGCCCGGCAGGTTGAACGGCTCGAACAGCCCGCCCGTGAAGAAGCCGAGACCGTAGTCGGCGGGGAGGCCGAGCGTGCGGTCGAGGTCCGTGTGCACCTGCGTGCGGGTCGCGTCGCGCACGGTGTCGGCGCGCAGCAGTCGCACGCCGGCGAGCGCGCCTCCCTGCTCGAGGCAGGCGTAGAAGCGGGCGAGCGCCTCGGCGGTGCCGATGCCGTTGGCGGCGGGCAGCTGCGCCATCAGCGTGCCTGGGCGGTTGAAGCGCGCGGCGAGCTCGGAGGTGCGCGCCTCGGTGCCGAGCGGATCCTCCCACGTGGCTTCGGAACGCGCCTCCAGCGGTACGACGTGGGCGAGCTGCGCCGGTTCCTCGACGCCGAGCGTGGCGTCGAGGCCGAGCGGGCCGAAGAGCTCGTCGCGCAGGAAGGCGCGCGGCATGCGGCCATCGACGCGGCGGATCAGTTCGCCGAGCGCAAAGCCGTAGGTGACGGGGTGGTAGCCGGTGTCGGCGCCGGGCGGCCACGCGGCGGGCAGCGCGGCCGTCGCCGCGGTGACGGCGTCCCAGTCGCCGATGCGCGCCCAGTCGAAGTCCCGCGGGAAGACGGGGAAGCCGCCGCGGTGCGTCAGCACGTGGCGCGCGCTGCAAGCGGCTTTGCCGCCCTGCGCGAAGGCCGGCCAGTACTCGGCGATCGGCCGGTCGAGGTCGATGCGGCCGCGCTCGGCGAGCATCAACGTGGCGACGGCCGTGACGGGCTTCGTCGCGGAGAACCAGAGCATGCGCGCGTCCGGCGCGTCCGCGGCGCCGAGGCGCAGCTCGCACTGCAGCACGCCGTCGCGGTAGACCGCGAGCTGCGCCGCCGCGTGCCAGCCGCGATCGAGGTGCGCGCGCGCGACGGCCGCGATGCCGCGCAGGCCTTCCGCGCTCAGGCGCCTGATGGTGCGCACCACGTCCGGTCCCCTCGGCGCTGGACTCGTCGCGCCACCTCGGGCAGCACGGTCCCGCGCGGCGTTGTGCGCGCATCGTAGCGCAGGGTGCGGGCGGAGACGCCCCGCGACGACGAGCTGGGGGAGGGGGCTACGTGGTGGCGCCTGCCGTCGCGCCGGGAGCGGCGCCGGGAGCGGCGGCGGGCGCGCGGCGCAGCACCATCTGCCAGTCCGTGAGCTCCGGCTGCATGCGGCCCAGGCTGAGCCCGCGCAGCGCGTTACGAATGAGCGACCAGCGCCAGCCGACCACGTGCCACTTTCGGCGCGCGTCGACGAGCATGAAGCTCTCCTCGATGTTGTAGAACTCGACCACGAGCCCGCTGCGCGCGGCGAACTCGAAGATCGCGCGTGGGGTCATGCTCAGCTTCAGGTGCGTCGGGAAGATCGGGGGGTGCGCGATCTTGTACATGCGCTGGTAGTACCAGCGGTGAAAGCGGTACGGCGTGAACTTCGTGACGAGCCCCTTGATGGACAGCACATTCGGCGCGGCGAGCACGAGCACGCCATCGTCCTTGAGTGCGCGCGCGAACAGCGCGAGCGCGCGCTCCGGGTGCGGGACGTGCTCCAGCAGCTCCCAGCAGATCACGACGTCGAACGACTGCGGCGGTAACTCGTACGTCTGGATGTCGCCGAGCACCTTCTCATGCACATCCTGGTTCTTCGCGAGCTGGTCGGCGGAGATGTCGAGGCCGACGATGTGCGCCTGCGCCGGCAGCGCGACACGGCCGTGCGCGCCGCAGCCGGCGTCCAGCACGCGCACGCGCTCCCGTCCGCCGAGCTGCCGGTCCAGCGTCGCCTGCAACGATTCACCGGCCATGCAGCTGCCCCCACCCCCACGTGCGCCGTCGGCGCGTCCGACGAGCCCTGAGTAGACCGCGGGCGCGTTGGCCGCCGGTCGAGTGTCGGTGCAGGCCGCGAGGCGCGTTGGGCTCCCAGCTACGCCTCGTGGCGCAGCACGATCTTGCCGAAGTTGGCGTTCGACTCCATCAGCCGGTGCGCGTCGGCCACCTCGGCGAGCGGGAAGACGCGATCGATGACGGGGACCAGCCGCCCGGCCGCGAACAGCGGCAGCCAGCGCCGCGCGAACGCCTGTGTGAGCGCCGCCTTCTCCTCCAGCGGGCGCACGCGCAGCACGGTGCCGCGCACCTGCAGGCGCTTGCCCATCAACGCGCCGAGGTCCACCTCGAGCGTCGCGCCGCCCATGGTGCCGACGAGCACCATGCGGCCGCGCACGGCGAGCGAGGCGAGGTTGCGGGCCCAGTACGGCGCGCCGATCACGTCGAGGATCACGTCGACGCCGCGACGCTCGGTGGCCGCGGCGACCACCTCGGCGACGTCGGCCTCGTGGTAGTCGATGCCGTGATGGAGGCCGAGCGCGGCGGCGCGCGCGAGCTTGTCGGCGCTGCCAGCGGTGCCGAAGACGCGGCAGGCGGCCGCAGCCGCGAGCTGCACGGCGGCGGTGCCGACGCCAGAGCCTGCCGCGTGCACGAGCACGGACTCGCCCGGCAGCAGCGCGCACTGCTCGAAGAGCGCGTCGTGCGCCGTCAGGAAGACCTCGGGGATCGCCGCGGCCTGCTCGCAGGACAGGTTCGGCGGCACGGCCATGAGCATGCGCTCGTGCACGACGACGCGGGAGCCGTAGCCGCCGCCGGCGAGCAGCGCCATCACGCGATCGCCCGGCGCCCACCCGCGCACGCGCTCGCCCACGGCGAGCACGACGCCCGCCATCTCCAGGCCGGGCAGATCGTCCCGCGTGCCGGGCGGGCCCGGGTAGCGCCCCCGGCGTTGCAGCAGGTCGGCGCGGTTGAGCGCGGTCGCATGCGCCGCGACCAGCGCCTCCTCGGGCCCCGGCTGGGGGTCCGGCAGCTCCTGGATCGCGAACCCATCCGGTCCGCCCGGCGTAGCCACCACCGCTGCGCGCATCGATACCGCCCCTCGCCTCGGCGACCGATGCTACCACGAGCGCCGCGCCGCGCCGTGCGCGCCCGGACGGCATCGACGAGCGCGGGTGCTACGATCGCCAGCGCACCCGCGCGCCACGCGTCACGAGAGGCGACGAGATGAGCGATCTGCGCACGACGCTGCGCGTCCCGGCGGACGACCTGACGGCACGCCTCGACCCGGCCGAGCTCCCGTTCTCGTCCACCGACGAGCTGCACCCGCTGGAAGCCGTGTTTGGGCAGGAGCGCGCCGCGCGCGCCATCGAGTTTGCGCTCGGCATGGCGGCGCCCGGGTACAACCTGTTCGCGGCGGGACCGGATGGCTTCGGCAAGGCGACGATCGTCGAGGCGTTCCTGCGCCGGCGCGCGGCGCAGTTGCCGACGCCGCCCGACTGGGTGTACGTGCACAACTTCGACGACCCCGACCGCCCGGTCGGTGTCGCGCTGCCCGCGGGCGAGGGGCGCGCGTTCGCCGAGGCGGTGCAGGAGGCGGTGCCGCGCGCGGTCACGGAGCTGCGCCAGGCGTTCGAGTCCGATTCGTACGCGCGCCAGCGCCAGGAGCTGGGCCGCCGCCTCGACACACGCCGCACCGAGCTGCTGACAGAGCTGCGTGAGAGCGCGGAGCAGGTGGGCTTCGCGCTGCAGATGACGCCGGCGGGCATCGTCTCGGCGCCGATCGTCAGCGGGAGCCCGATCACGGACGAGCAGTACGAACAGCTGCCGGAGGCGGAGCGCGAGCGCATCCAGGCGGCGGCGGCGGGGCTCGAGCGGGTGGTGCAGGACGGCATGCTGCGCATGCGCGCGCTCGAGCGCGAGACGCAGCAACAGGCGCACGCGCTGGACGAGCAGGTCGCGAGCTTCGCGGTGGGGCCCCAGTTCGACCCGTTGCTGGAGCGCTGGGGGTCGGACCCGGAGATCGCGCGCTTTATCGGGGCCGCGCGCGCCGACCTGCAGCGCGAACGTGATCGCGTGCGCGGCGGTCAGCAGCCGATGCTGCAGCCGGGCGCGCCCTCGCCGGAGCAGGTGACGGGCGCGTTGCTGCGGCGGTACGAGGTCAACGTGCTGGTCACGCGCGATCCCACGGCGGGGGCGCCGGTGATCGTGGAGCGCCACCCGACCTACCTCAACCTGATCGGGCGCATTGAGTACCAGGGGCACTTCGGCACGATGGTCACCGACCACACGATGATCCGGCCGGGGTCGCTCGCGCTCGCCAGCGGGGGATTCATCATCCTGCGGCTGCGCGACCTGCTGACGAACGTCGCCGCGTACGACGGCCTGAAGCGCGCGCTCGCGCAGCGCGCGGTGGCGATCGAGAACCTCGGGGAGACGCTCGGGATGATCCCCACGAGCGGGCTGCGCCCGGAGCCGATGCCGCTCGACGCGAAGGTCGCGATCGTGGGGGACAGTGCGCTCTACTCACTGCTCTACCGCAACGACCCGGACTTCCGCGAGCTGTTTCGCGTGAAGGCGGACTTCGAGACGGACTTCGAGCGAACGCGCGAGAACATCAACGGGGTGGCCGCGGTGATCCGCGAGCAGTGCGAGCGCCACAGCCTCGGCTGCTTCACGGACGGCGCGGTCGCGCGGCTCGTCGAGCACCTGTCGCGCGCGGTGGAGGACCAGCGGCGGCTATCCGCCAACATGGGCAACCTCATCGACATCGTGCGGCAGGCGTCGTACTGGGCGCACCACGACGGCGCCGGCGCGGACGTGGACGCGCGCCACGTCGACCGAGCGCTCGAGGAGCTCGAGTACCGCTCGGCGCTGGTGCGTGACCGGCTACAACTGCTGATCGACGACGGCACGATCCTCATCGACACCGCGGGCGAGAAGGCCGGGCAGATCAACGGGCTGTCGGTGTACGACCTCGGCGATATCGTGTTTGGGCGGCCGTCGCGCATCACGTGCATCGTGTCGGCGGGGCGGGGCACGATCGTGAATGTGGAGCGCGAGTCGGAGTTGGCGGGGCGCATCCACAACAAGGGCTTCCTGATCCTGCGTGGCTTCCTCGCGGACCGCTTCGGCCAGGAGAAGGCGCTGGCGTTGCACGCGAGCCTCACATTCGAGCAGGTGAACGGCGACATCGACGGCGACTCGGCGTCGTCGACGGAGCTGTACGCGCTCTTGTCGGCGCTCGCGGACCTGCCGATCAGCCAGTCGATCGCGGTGACCGGCTCGATCAATCAGCGCGGCGAGGTGCAGCCGATCGGCGGCGCGACCGCGAAGATCGAGGGGTTCTTCGAGGTCTGCCAGGCGCGCGGCCTGGACGGCACGCATGGCGTGATGATCCCGAAGCTGAACGTGCACAACGTGGTGCTGCGGCCGGAGGTTGCCGACGCGATCCGCGCAGGGCGCTTCCACGTGTGGGCCGCCGCAAGCGTAGAGGAGGGCATCGAGCTGCTCACGGGCGCCCTGGCGGGCAAGCGGGAGACCGACGGCCGCTACACCGAGGGCTCCGTGTTCCGCCGCGTCGAGGACCGGCTGGACGCGTTCTACCACGTGCTCGAGCAGCATCACGAGGCAGGCACGAGCGACGCGACTCGCGGACCCACGAGCGCGGGCGGAGCGCCGCAGCCCCCGCCGACGCCGCCCGGCGTTCCGCCGGGGCCGCCGCCCCCGCCGCCTATCCGCGTGTGAGCGAGGCCACGCGGGCGCCTGCCCTCCGCCGCACGCTGGGGCTCTGGGGCACGACGGTCTCGGGCGTGGGGATCATCCTCGGCGCCGGGATTTACGTGCTGATCGGCGCAGCGGCCGCGGACGCGGGCGGCGCGCTGTGGGCGTCGTTCCTGATCGCCGCCGTGCTGGCCGGCGCGACCGGGCTCTCCTACGCGGAGCTGGCCGCGATGTTCCCGGAAGCCGGCGGTAGCGCGGCGTACGCGCGGGAGGCGTTCGGGCGGCGCGCGGGCTTCCTCGTGGGCTGGCTGCTGCTGACCATGGTCGTGCTGGCCGCCGCGGCAGTGGCGATCGGCTTCGGCGGCTACGTCGACGACCTGCTGGGCCCCGATGTCCGCCCGTCCGCCGCGCTGCTGATCGCGGCGTGCGCCGTCGTCGTGTGGGTCGGCGTGCGCGAGACGGTCGCGATCGCCGTCGTCTTCACGCTGCTCGAGGCAGCCGGACTCGTGCTCGCGATCGTCGTGGGACTGCCGTACCTCGACCCTGGCGCGCTCGTCGATACGCCGCGCGGCGCGAGCGGAGTGATCGCCGCCGCGTCGCTCGTGTTCTTCGCGTTCACGGGCTTCGAACAGATGGCGACGCTGGCGGAGGAGGCGCGGGAGCCGGCGCGCACCATCCCACGCGCGATGCTGCTGGCGATCGCCATCACCACCGCGCTCTACCTGCTCGTCGCGGTGACCGCCGTCTCGGTGATCCCGTGGCGGGAGCTGGCCGGCGACACCGCGCCGCTCGCCGACGTGGTGCGCCGCGCGGCGAGCGACCGGGCGGGCGACGGGCTGGCGGTGATCGCACTGTTCGCGACGGCGAACACGGTGCTGATGCTGCTCGCCACCGGCGCGCGGCTCGCGTGGGGGATGGCGCGTCGCGGGCTGCTGCCGCCGCCGTTCGGCCGCCTCGACGCACGGCGCGACACGCCCTGGTTCGCGACGGTCGCGGTGAGCGGCGCGGCGCTCGCGTTCGCGCTGTCAGGCGACATCGGCCGCGTCGCGCAGCTCACGAACGTGACGATCTTCGTGGCGTTCATCGTCGTGAACGCCGCGCTGGTGGCGCTGCGGCTGCGGCGGCCGCACGCCGTGCGCCCGTTCCGCATCGGCGGCAGCGTGCGCGGCGTGCCGCTGACGGCGCTCGTCGGCGGCGGCGCGGCGGCGGTGCTGCTCGCGGGCGCGGACCCGCTCGTGCTGCTGGCGGGCGGCGGGCTGCTGCTGGCCGGCCTCGGCGTGTCCGTGGTCGCGCTGCGGCACGAGCTCCCGCCCGCGGATGCCGCCGCGTGAACGACACGCGCCCGTTCGTCACGCTGGACCTCGATGGCGTGATCTGCAGCCCGCCGTTCGGCGTGAACGTGGGCATCAGCGCGCGCTTCCTGGACGCCGACGCGGCGCCGGCGCCCGCGCGCGTGCCGCCGCGCGCGCTCTCCCGCGTGGCCGACCGCCTGCGCTTCGACTTCCGCCGCCCGCTGCCGGAGGCGGCGGCCGCGCTGCACGAGCTGCAAGCGCTGCGCCGCATCGTGCTGCTCACCGGGCGGCGTACGAGCCCGGAGCGCTGGCTGCGCCGCCACGGCCTGGCGGACGCGATCGAGCGCGTGGTGATCAACGACACACCGCTGCGCAGCCCGCACTTCAAGCTGGCGCTGCTTGCGCAGCTCGCGCCCCGCGAGCACGTCGACGACGACGGGCGCACAGCGCAGCTGCTGGCGGAACGGTCAGCGGTGCGCGTGTACCTGCGCGACTGGCCGCGCAATCGCGATGCGCAGTACGCGGCAGGCGTCGAGCGCATCGCGGATCTCGCGGCGTTCGTGCGGCTCGTACGCGCGGGCGAGGCGTAGTAGTGCGCGGCTAGAAGCGCGCGCCGAGGCTGCGCAGCAGCTCGCGGCAGGAGTCCGGCGCGCCGGCCGCGTAGGGCGGGATGTGCACCTGTTGCGGCGAGAGCTCCAGCGCGCGGCCGTTGAGGCGCATCAGCCCGCCGCCCGTGGCAGCGAGCACCGCCGTGCCACCCGCAACGTCCCACACCGAGCGCGGGCCGGTGGACAGGTACACGTCCGCGCTGCCGTCGGCGGCGTGCGCGAGCTTCACTGCCGCCGAACCGCACGGATATACGTCGAAGGGGATGTGCACGTGCACGCGCTTGCGTTCGTAGTCGTGGCGTGAGACCACGACGCGACGCACGGCGCCGGCGGCGAGCGGCGGGATCGGCACGCCGTCGCGGCGCGCCTCGCACCGCCCTTCGACGATGAGCCCGGACAGCACCGAGCGCTCGGTCGGCAGCCCGACGGCGCCGAGCACGAGCCGGTCGCCGACGAACAGCCCGACCGTCACGCCGAACTCCGCGAGCCCCCGCACGAACTCGCGCGTGCCGTCCAGCGGGTCCACGACCCACGTCGGCTCACCGTGGATCAGCGGCGCGATCTGCTCGGACTCCTCGGACAGCCAGTGCGCACCGTGCAGGAGCGGCATCAGCCGCTCGTGGAGCACCTCGTCGGCGGCGTAGTCGGCCTCGGTGACCGGGCCTTCGCCATCCTCCTTGTGGCGCACGCGCACGCTGCCGCGCTCGCGCACGGCCATGATCGCCTCGCCGGCCGCGAGCACGGCGGCCTCCATGCCGCTGCGCAACGCGTCGAAATCGAATTCACCCACACACCCTCCCACGAGCGTTCCTGCATCGATGCTACGCCGTTCGCGGCGGGCGCATCATGGGGGCGCGCCAGCGGGCGCATCATGGGGGCCCGCCCCCGGTGGGATGGCGCTCAGGCGCGCGGGTCGGTAGCGGGGTCCAGGAACCAGCGAGAGGCGAGCCAGCCTTCGTTGAACTCGAACGCGTCGAAGTCGTACCCGCGGAGGTTGGGCGGGAGCAGCACGTACTCGTGCTGGGCCGAGATCGGCAGGAGCGCGGGCACCTGCTGAAGCAGCTCGCGCTGCGCCGCCC
>CAMDBZ010000046.1 GCA_945889565.1 Thermoflexus hugenholtzii JAD2
CCACGGTCGGTCGCTGCTGGGGACTGGGCTCGGGAACACGCGACGATCCGGGGCCGTGGCAGGGCGAGCTGCGCAACATGTGGAAGCCGACGCAGCAGCCCGGCCTGTGGTTCCACGGCGGCAACCTCGCGCAGTCGCGCCACTACTCGAAGTACCTCGCGCTGCAGCTCAAGGCGCGCCTCGAGGGCATCCCCACGCCGGTGTACGCGCTCCCCGAGGTGCACCACCTGATGTAGCCGGCCGCACGCGCGCTCCCCCGCGCCCAGCCGCCCGATGGGGGGCGGCGCAGAGCGGTGCGTGTATGCTCCGGGCGCAGCGGGGCGCGAAGGATGCGGCCGGACATGGCAAGACCGTGAAGCGGCTGCGTCCTCACGCGCTGTTCTGGGGCTGGTACGTCGCGCTCGCGGGCGCGGCGAGCAACTTCCTCGTCATCGGCGTCGCGACGTTCGGCTTCGGAGTGTTCGTCACCCCGATGCGCGAGGAGCTCGGCTGGTCGGTCGCCGCCATCTCCGCGGGCGTCTCGCTGCGCAGCTTCGAGCAGGGGCTGCTCGCGCCCGCGACGGGCGTGCTCGTCGACCGGCTCGGCCCGCGCACGATGGCGGTCTGCGGGCTGCTCACGCTCGTCGCCGGGCTGCTGCTGTTCTCGCAGGCGCGCAGCCTGCCGATGTTCTACGCCGCCAGCCTCGTGATCGCCCTCGGACAGAGTCTCGCGTCGTTCCCGCCGTTCTCGGCGCGGCTCATGGCGTGGTTCGTGCGCAAGCGCGGGCGGGCGATGGGCGTGCTCAACACCGGCAACGGCGCCGGCTACCTTGCCGCGCCGCTGCTCGCGCTGATGCTCGGCGCGGTCGGCTGGCGCTCGACGCTCGTGATCTCCGCCGCCGTGATCCTCGCGATCGGCCTGCCGCTCACCGCGCTGCTGCGCGACCTGCCCGAAGACCGCGGCCTGCTGCCCGACGGCGAGCGCCCGGTCCAGGGCGTGGCGCCGCGCAGCACGGCGCAGACCGGCATGACCGCCCGCGAGGCGCTGCATACCCCGGCGTTCTACCTGCTGGTGCTCGCGACGGCGTCGAACGGCACAGTGGGCGCGTGGATCGTGCTGCAAATCCCCCACCTGCAGAACGTCGGCTTCTCGCTGGAGACCGCCGCGCTGCTCAGCGGGCTCTACGGCGTCGTGCAGCTGGGGCTGCGCGTCAGCATCGGCTGGATCGGTGACGTGCTCGGGCGGCGGCGAATGTACATCGCCTCGTTCGTGCTGCAGGGCATTGGCATGGTCATCTTCGCGCAGCTCACGTCGTCGAGGCTGTGGCTGCTGCCGCTGTACTACCTCACGTTCGCCGTCGGCCAGGCGGGCTGGGTGGTGCTGGGGCAGACGATGGTCGCGGACTACTTCGGCGTGGCGCGCTTCGCGACGCTGCGCGGATTCGCGAGCACGCTGCAGACGCCGGTAGGCGTCGCTGCCCCCGTGATCGCGGGGCTGATGTTCGACCACACGGGGAGCTACGCGCTCATCTTCACGATCTACGGCGTGCTCGCCGCCTCCGGCGCGATCTGGGTGCTGCTGATCCGCCGCCCGCTGTGGGCAGACATCGAGCAGCAGCGCGCGGCCGAGGCGCGCGCTGCTGCCGCCGGCATCGAGCGCCGCGGATAGCGTCGACGGCGTGCGCGAACGTCGGTGCTGCGCCTCAGTACGCGACGTCGACGACGCGCACTTCCTTGCGGCCGGTCAGGCTCCCGCCGTGACCGGCGCGGTAGTGCCCCGATGTCGGCGCGACATCCCCGTAGTCGCGACCCACCGCCACCGTCAGGTAGGTCAGGTCGGCGTGCCGGCCGTGCGTCGGGTCCAGCGCCCAGCCGTGCGTCGCGCCCGAGCCGTCCGCCGCCGGCAGCTGCACTTCGACCCACGCATGCGTTCCCCCCTCGCCGAGCAGCAGTCCCGAGACGTACAGCGTGGGCAGGCCGAGCCGCCGGCAGATCGCGATCATCACGTGCGCGTAGTCCTGGCAGACGCCGCCCCTGATCGCGAGCGCCTCCGCCGCGGTAGTGTGCACGCTCGTCGCGCCGGGAACGTATGCCATCGCCTCGTGCACCCACGCGTTCACGCGTTCCGCGAGCTCCAGCCCTGGCGCACCGTGCGCGCTCAGGGCCGCTGCGGCCCGCTCGATGACGGCGTCCGGCATCGTGCGCTCGGTCGGCGCCAGCAGCCGCGGATCGGGGGAGGGCGTGGGCAGCAGCACGCGCGGCGCCGCGGGCCCTGTGCGCTCGATCGCGACCCGTGCCTCGAACTCGATCGCACGCTGTACGACGGGGATGCGCACGTCGATCACGGTGTTCGCGAACGAATCGAGCCGCGTGATCACCGTGCCGGGCTCCGATACCTCGATGCTGTACTCGGTCCGCCGCTGATCCCCGAACGCCGCCGGCGGCAGCACCATCAGCTGCTGTCGCAGGTCGTGGATCGCCGCCGGATACGCGTAGCTGAAGCGCTGGCGCACCACGTACCGGCTCGATCGCACGCTGGACCAGTCGACTGCGGCAGGATCGATCGCGTCGGGGCCAGCCATGCGGTCCGGGGGCTGCTGCTCCATGCTCAGCGCGCCGCCATCTGCTCGGCGGCGGCGGAGTCGATCGCGTCCGCCCACACGTGGAAGCCCGTGAGCGTGTTCGGGCCGAACGTCAGGCTGAGCGGTACGTCGGCTGCGTCGCGCCCACGCGCGATCAGCACGCGACCGATGCGCGGCACGTTGTTGCGCGGGTCGAACATATGCCAGCCCCCGTCGAGGTACGCCTCGAACCACGCCGCGAAGTCGCCCTGGTCCGGCGGCGTATCCGTCCCGATGTCGCTCAGGTAGCCGGTGCAATACCGCGCGGGGATGTTCATGCTGCGGCACAGCGCGACGGCGAGGTGCGTGAAATCGCGGCAGACGCCCGTGCGTTCGTGGTACGTCTGCCACGCCGTCTTCGTGGGGCGAGCGTGCGCGTAGCCGAACGTCACCCACTCGTGCACGAAGTCGCAGATCGCCTGCACGCGCGCCCACCCCTCGGCCGTCCCGCCGAAGCGCGCCCACGCGATCTCCGTGAACAGGTCCGTCTCGCAATAGCGGCTGGGCAGCAGGAACGCGAGCGTGTCTGCGGGCAAATCTTCCACCGCATGCTGGCGCGCGCCCGGCGACACCGCGTCCGGCGCGCCCGAGTCGCGCACCACCGCGTCAGCCGACAGGGTGATCGCGCCCGCCGGCGCCACGAGCCGTGTGCACCAGTTGCCGAAGCCGTCGCGATACCCCACCACCGGCACTGCGGGCACGGCCACCATCGCGTCGGGCACCACGATATCCGCGGCCCGGCTGTAATGGATGTTCAAGACGTGCAGCATCGGCGTGGGCTGCACGCAGTCATAGGCGAACGTGTAGCCTACGCGGAGTAGCATCGCTCACCTCCTTCCGCGCGTCTTTGAATGGTAGGCCAGCCTCGGCACGCGTGCGCCGGCGGGCGAGGGCGGCGTCGCGCTGGAGGTCGACACCCGCGCGCGCGGCCACGCCCGATCGCGCCGGGCTATGCCGCGCCTCGCGATGGCTCGCGAACGCCCAGCGCGTCCTCGCGCCGCTCGCCGGGGGCGCGTGGCGGGCGCGCCAGCAGCACGAACACCGCCGACAGGGCGAAGCCGGCCAGCCCGAGCGTCCACAGCCGCGGCGGATCCATCCCCGAGTCGAGCAGGTAGCCAAACAGTGGCGCGCCCACGCTCGCGGCCGCGATCGACACCGGGAGCACGACGCCGCGGATCGCGCCGAGGTGCCGCAGCCCGAAGTAGTTCGGCCACACCAGGCTGTTCAGCGTGATCCACCCACCCGCCGAGACCCCCCAGATCGCGTTGTGCGCCAGGATCGTCCACGTCTGTCCGCTCGACACCACCATCGGCACCATCGACAGCGCCATGCCGCCGACGCCGATGACGCCCAGGTAGCGGATCGGCATGCGGTCCGCGACCATCCCGAACGCGAGGATCGAGAACACCACGCACAGCGGATCGAGCGCGGTCCCGAACCCGACGAGCGCCGGCGCCATGCCGGTGCCCTGCCAGAAGTCCACCCGGTAGACCAGCGTGCCCATCAGCACGACGCCCTGCAGCGTCAACGCGGCGAGCATCAGCCACATCGCCGATGTCCGCAGCGTCTCGCGCACGGTCCAGTCGCGCGTCGTCGCCAGCAGCGCGGCGCGCGTCGGCGCTCCCGCGGCCTCCGCCACCGCCTGCGCCGAGGCCGCCCCGTCCGGGTGCAGGCCCACGTCCTGCGGCGCGCGGCGCATGAACAACACGCTTACCGGGACGACCACGCCGGCAACGACGGCCCCGAACACCACCGTCGTCGTGCGCCAGCCGATCGCCTCCACCAGCCCTTGCGTGATCGGCACGGTCAGCACCGTCCCGAGCGCCATGCCCGAAGTCGCGATCGAGATGGCCCGGCCCCGCTTCGCGACGAACCACTTGGCCAGCGGCACCTGCGTCAACAGCTGACCGGCCGGCCCCCCGAACCCCGCAAGGCCGGAGAACGCGAAGAGCGCGTACACCGCCCACAGCGAGTCCACGGCGGCGAGCCCGATCAGCGCGACGCCGCCGATGGCCCCGCAGGCCGCGCCAAGCCACCGCGAGCCGTAGCGGTCCAGCAGCACACCGATCAGCGGCCCGCTCAGCCCCGCCGCGATCAACCGCAGCGTCAGCGACCACGCAAGCGCGCTCTTCTGTACGCCCAGATCGGCGCTCATCGGCCCGATCAGGAACGAGAACACGACGGCGTTCAGCGGTGAGACCGCCATGTTGATGGCCACCGAAGCGCCCACCATCACCCAACCGTAGTACACACGGGGGAACAGTTGCTGCACGAAGCTTCCCGTCACGTCGCCACCAGAAGCAAACATTCTGCCACGAACGGCCGTACGAGGCCCGCGACCCGCGACCGGGCGCGCCGCGTCGGCCGCGCGCCCCGACGCGCCGCCGACGCTCGCCGGGCTCGCACTCGAGCGGGCGCGGGTAGGCTCGGCTACTCGTCCAATGCGGGGACGGTGAAGCTGAAGGTCATGCGACCTGCTGGTTGCCGCCCGCCACGGTGACGCCGATCGACTCGATGACGCGGGTCGGCAGCTCGGCGGCGTAGGAGCGCCTGAGCGCTAGGGCATTCCCGCTGACCACCGTGAGCGGCGTGCGCTCGGTCCGCCACTCGGGCGCCAAGGCCTCGGGACTGCTCAGTACGGGGTTTCGCCGCGCAGGAGCGCGGCAGTCGAGTCCGCGTAACGCGCGGGGTCGAGGTTGCGGCCGGCGAATCGCGGGTCGTCGGCTGCGTAGCGGTGCGCCCGGAACATCATCGGTGTGGGCCCGAACGCGGGGCTCTCGTACATGAACGCGCTCATGTACTCCCAGACCGTTTCACCCGCTGGGGTCACCTCGATGAGATGGCCGAACGCGCCGTTGGTGATGAATGTGTTGCCGTTAGCCAACCGCTCGGCGCCCGACACCATGTAGCTGTTCAGCCCGAGCAGCACCGGCGCGCGATAGGACCACGCGATCTCGTTCGTCGCCGGGTTCACCTCGACGACCTGAGAGAAGGCGGGAGCGCGTCGGCGGTGCGGGCCGTTGTCGAAGAGGAGGACGTTGCCGTTCGGCAGCCAGCTGGCGTGGTGCTGGTGGGACAGCGTCCCCGGTCCCCACTTCCACTTCAATGCGCCACTGCCGGGATCGACGAGCGCGATCGTGTCGATGAGCCGGAGGCTGATCAACCAGTCCCCGGACGGGGTGATGTCGAGCGAATTCAGGTGGGTCCATTCGCGTCGCGCTTCGAGTGGGCACAGCAAGTCGTCGTCGAAGCTCAGGTGCTCCCACGAACGCCACTCCCCGACGACGTCGCCCGTCGAGGTGATCTCCTGGATGACGTCCCCCCACATGTGCTCTGGGTCCTCGGGAGCGGACGTGCCGCCGATGATGCGTTCGCTGACGCCGGGCGGCAGCGTCTGCCACGCCACGATCAGGTGGTTGCCGTTCGGCAGGCGCTGGAAGTCGTGATGGAGGAACGGGTTGCGGTACTCCCAGATGACGTTGCCGTCCCAGTCGAGCTCGAGGATCGCGCCAGAGGAGCCGCCGATGCGTTCGACGCCGCCACCGCCCTCGGCGGGCCGGTGCGTCCGCAGGATGAGGTTGCCGTGGGGCAGCAGGCGCGCGTACTGGATCCCCTCCGGGTGCAGCCACCGATGGACGATGCGGCCAGCGTCGTCGATCAACGTCGCATGACGGCCGGGCGTGTTTGAGAACAGCGTGTATCCACCGAACGCGCGGTCGGGGTCGTGGTACAGGAGGCCGAGCTGCCGCTCGCGGGTCCACGGCATCGAGCGGTCCTTTCGGGTGCAGGCCTACGCCTTGAGAATCTGCTTCTTCGCTATCACCTGGTCGAGGTACAGCTTCGCGCCGTGCCGCGCGAACAGCTCGCCCGCCGCGTCGAGATGCTGCATCGCCTCGAGGTGCTGCCCGCGCCGCTCGGCGACCTCCGCGAGCCCCTGCAAGCAGCGCCCCGCGTCGACCTCGAAGCGCACGTCCGGCCGCGATGCCCACTCCAGGCCGGTGCGGAAGTGCTGCTCCGCCTCGTCCACGCGGTCGAGCCGCAGAGAGATCGCGCCTCGCAGGTAGTCAAACTGGACACCACTAAACCAGGACTTAACGTGCGGGAGAGCGTCGAGCCACCCCGCGATCTGCGTCAGTAGGATCTCATCACCAACCGCGCATAGCGCATCGTCCAACATCGATAACTGCTGCACGCGGGCGACGAGGCTGCGTTGCGCCACGTACACCTCCCGCCAGCTCGCGAACAGGCGCTCCGCGGGAGCGGCTTCGCCGCGGAGCACCTGCAACCGGATTCGCATCCCGCGCTGCATGCCGTTGTAGTCCTGCGGATCGTCTTCGGAAGGACACAATTCGATTGCTCGTTCGAGGTCGCCCTCGACACATGCGATCTCCGAGGCGGCGAGACGCGCATTGAGCGCTGAGTCCGCCTCGATATCGGTGAGCAGGTTCTTGGCCGCAGACGCATCGCCCTGGCGCCACATTTGAAGCGCCAGCCAAGCAACGTGGTTAGCGGCTGCGGATTTCAGGCCCTCGCTCCGGAAGTGATCGATGGCCTGCTGATTGTATTGTCGAGTGCGCGCGGGGTCCCCGGCGAGCGCCGGCACGAGGGCGCGGAGGGTATGCGCCAGTCGCTGATCGCGGCCGCTCGCGACAGCCTCTTCAAAGCGACGGCTTGCGAGCGCTTCAGCCTGCTCGAAATCACCGCGCTCCACGGCCATTCCAGCGGGTCGCGAGATAAGCGCGTCGGGGTAATCGATGCCCTTGAGACCGAGCGTCGTCGCCATCGCAACAGCGCTCGCGAACGCTCGGTCACCGTCGACGCCATAGTCAAACGCGCATCGAAGTGCGAGCAGATGGCATGCCTCGACCGATGGCTCGCTCCCTAGCGCCGCCGCAGCTCGGGCGATGAGTGGCTCCCGCCGCTCGGTATCGGCGCGCAACGAGACCGGCCATATCCGCAGCACGGCGCGCGCGAACTCCAGAGGCTCGCGTGATTCGAAGATGGAAAGCGCATCGTCGAACAGGCGCCAGCCCTGCGCGCGATTGCCCATCATGATCAGCGCTTCGCCGACCGCCAGCGTGAGCGCTGCTTCATCCTCCCCGAGACGGTCCGGCGCCGCAGTCACGAGCTCCAGGCACTGCTCGTACAGGCGCGCAGCGTCGTCGTACGCCAGCGCCGACGCCGCCGACTCGGCGGCGAGGCGCAGGTAGCGCGCGGCGTTGCGCGCGTGCGCCGGGTTGAGCACGGCCGACTCGCGGTAGTGCGAGGCGATCGCGGCGAGCGTGTCGCCGGCCTCGCCGTATAGACGCTCGAACACCTCGGCGATCTGGCCGTGCAGCAGCACACGGCGCGCGGCCGAGAGCTCACCGAGCAGCGTCTCCTGCATCAAGGCGTGGGTGAAGCGGTAGCGGCCCGGCGCGCCGGTCTCCTCGAGCACGCGCGCGCGCAGCGCCTCCTCGACGAGTTGCAGCGTGGTCGCGTCGTCGTGTGGCGAGAGCGCGCGCACGAGCGCGTGCTCGAAGTCGCGGCCCGCCACGGCGAGCGTCGTGAGCAGCGCGTTCGCGTCGTCGGAGAGCCGGTCGAGGCGGCGGCCGAGCGCCTGGCGCACGCCCTCGGGGATCTGCACGTCGCGCGCGGTCGAGGCGAGCGTGCCCTCCTGCGTCATCAGGTTGACGACCTCCGCGAGGAAGAACGGGTTGCCCTCGGTCTCCTCGAAGATGCGCGTCACCAGCTCGCGCGGCGGCTCGACGTTCGCGGCACGCCGCACGTAGTCGGCGGTCTCCTTGAGGCTCAGTCCGCGTAAGGGGATGCGTGTGAACAGGTCCTCGCGGCTGAGCTCGGCCAAGGCCTGCGCGAGTGGGTGCCGGCGGTCGAGGTCGGTGTCGCGGTAGGTGCCGCAGACGAGGATGCGCGCACGCCCCAGCTCGCGTGCGAGGTGCGTGAGCAGCGCGAGCGTCGCGCGGTCCGCCCAGTGCAAGTCATCGAGCACGAACACGAGCGGCGTCTCCACGGCGACGCTGCGCGCGAACGCCGAGAACGCGTCGAACAGCCGGAACTGGCCCTCCTCGGTCTCGGCGGGCGGCTCGGGGAGGTTCGGGAAGAGCTCGCGCAGCGCCGGGAAGATGCGCTGCAGCTCGGCGGCGTAGGGCTCGTACTGCCTGCGCCGCACGTCGGCGTCCGGCGTCTCTTCGCGGTACGCGCGCGCCACCTGCACCCACGGCCAATACGGCGGCGCGCCCGACGACTCGTGCGCGCGACCCCACAGCACCTTCGCCCCGCGCATGCGCGCGTAGGTTTCGAGCTCCTGCGTCGTGCGCGTCTTGCCGATGCCCGGCTCACCGACGAGCAGCACGACCGAGCCGCGCCCCGCGAACGCGCTGTCGAGCGCGCTCCTCAAGCGTTCGAGCTCACGCTCACGCCCGACGAACACGCCGCGCGCGAGCCGGTCGAGCGGGTTCGCGGTGTCGCTCGAGTGCGAGCGTGACGGCTGCCCGGGGTCGATGCGCTCGAGCACCGCGAGCACCTCGGCCGCCGAGGCGGGCCGCGACGGTGGGTCCTTGGCGAGCAGCGCGAGGATGAGGTCCTCCAGCGCGGGCGGGCAGTGCTGTGTGTGCCAGGAGGGCGCGACAGGCGCGGTGTTGAGGTGCTGCGAGATCACTGCGGTCGCGCTGTCGCCCTGGAAAGGCGGCCGCCCGGTCACGAGCTCGTAAAGCATCGCGCCGAGCGAGTAGAGGTCGGAACGAGGAGTGGCCTCGCCGCCGAGCGCCTGCTCGGGCGGCATGTACGCGAACGTGCCGACCAGCATCCCGTGCTGCGTGAGCCG
>CAMDBZ010000047.1 GCA_945889565.1 Thermoflexus hugenholtzii JAD2
GCGCGCACGAGCGAGACGATCGCGTTGGGGTTCGCGCCGGCGTTCAGGTAGTGCGGGACGAGCGCCCACAGGCTCGCGTTACGCCAGCCGAGGGCGCGCAGGCCCACGTTCAGCACGCCGATGATGCCCGTCGGGCCCTCGTAGCGCGAGACGGGGATCTTCAGCCCGAACTGCTCCTCGAACGCGGCGTCCGAGGCGGAGAGCGTGACCGGCAGCGGCCGCGTGTGCGGCACGGCGGCGGGCTGCGCGCCCAGCGTGATCGTCGTCGTGGTGCCGACCGTGCGCATCAACTCGACGATCACCTCGGTGAACATGCGCCAGCGCAGGTGTGGCTCGGCGCCCACGATCAGCAGGATGTCGCGGTTCGCGCCGGGCGGGCTCGCGAGGTAGCACCGGTTGCGCGGCCAATCCAGCACGCGCTGGCCGTCTTCCAGGCGCACGTGCGGCCGCTGCACGGTGAAGTCGTAGAACGGCTCGGGGTCGATCTCCGCGATGGCGCGCGCGCCCCACTGCGCGATGAGGTACTCGAGCGCGCTCGTGGCGATCCCGGCCGCGTCGGTCCAGCCGGTGAGCGCCACCAGCAGCACCGGGTCGCGCAGCGGCGGCAGCGTGTCGAGCATGCGGAGGCGTTCGTGCATCGGGCCTCCCTCGGCGTCAGGCGTCGCCGGGCTGGTGGGGGATGGCGCTGGCAGGCGTCGGCGCCACGACGGCATGCGTCGGCTGCGCCCCGTGCGCCGTTTGCTGCGCGGCCAGCCGCCGCGCCATCTCCTGCGGCGAGACGCGTTGCAGCTCGAGCTCCGGGAGCAGCCACGCGAACACGAAGGTCACGGCGACGACGCACGCCGCGATCAGGAACACGCCGGCGATCGCCTCCGACTGGCTCACGTGCGCGAGCTCCAGCACCTGTGACCAGGGTGCGACGCCTGAGGGCGCGCTCTCAGCGTACGCGCGCTGCACCTCGGTGGCCCCGCGCTCGTTCAGCAGCTTGCTCAGGTTGCCGGTGACGGCGGGGACATCTGCAGCCGTCCCGTCCAGACCGCTGCGGAAGCGGTGCAGCATGATGCCCGTGAACACGGCGACGCCGAGCGTGCCGCCCACGGAGCGGAAAAACTGCACCGCCGAGGTGGCGACGCCGAGCATCTGGTACGGCAGCGCGTTCTGCACGATCACCGCGAACACCGGCATCGTCAGGCCGAGCCCCGCGCCGACGAGGATCATGCGCGGCACGAGCTGTGCGTACGGCGTGTCGACGTTGATGCGCGACAGCAGCAGTAAGCCGGCGGTCATGATCACCGCGCCGCCGATCACGAGGAACCTGTAGCGGCCCGTGCGCGTCATCAGCTGGCCGGCGGTCGCGGAGCCGCCGACGAGCGCGAGCGAGAGCGGGATCATCAGCGAGCCGGCGCGCGCGGCGGGGATCTGCTGCGCGCCCTGCAGGAACAGCGGCAGCATGGTGATCGCGCCGAACATGCCCGCGCCGGACAACAGCAGGATCACCGCCGACACCGCGAACGTGCGATTGCGGAACAGCTGCAGCGGCAAGATCGGCTCGCTCGCGCGGCGCTCCGCCTGCACGAAGGCCGCGAGCGCCACCGTGGCGAGGCCGATCAGCGCGGCGATCTCCCACGAGCGCCACGGGTAGCGGTCGCCTGCCCACACGAGCGCGAGCAGGAACGGGAGCAGCGCCGCCGTCAGCGTGAACGAGCCCCACAGGTCGAGCCGCGGGCGCCGGCCGTCGAGCGGCCGCGTCCACGGCATCCCCAGCGACACGACGGCGAGCGCGAGGACCCCGACGGGCAGGTTGATGTAGAAGATCCAGCGCCACGAGGTCGCGTCCGTGATCCAGCCGCCGAGCGCTGGGCCCAGCACCGACGAGATGCCGAACATCGCCGCGAACAGCCCCTGGATGCGCCCGCGCTCGAGGGGCGAGTACAGGT
Organism: Thermoflexus hugenholtzii JAD2; assembly: GCA_945889565.1. Taxonomy (GTDB): domain Bacteria; phylum Chloroflexota; class Dehalococcoidia; order UBA2979; family UBA2979; genus SHYP01. The sequence continues at coordinate 1,938 of CAMDBZ010000047.1, forward strand.
CGCCGACGATCGCGAACGACGTGGCGAACAGCATGCCCCCGCCGACGCCCTGCACGGCGCGGAAGACCACGAGCTGCAGCATCGACTGCGCAGCCCCCGCGGCCACCGAGCCGGCGATGAAGATCACGATCGCCGCGAGGAAGATCGGCTTGCGTCCGAACTGGTCGCCGAGCTTGCCGATCAGCGGCACGACGATCGTCGACGCGAGCATGTACGCGCTGAACACCCACGCCAGCAGCCCGATGCCCTGCAGGTCCGCGATGATGCGCGGCAGCGCCGTCGAGACGACCGTCTGATCCAGTGCGGCAAGGAACAGCGCGAGTAGCGTGCCCGCGATGACGATGCGTCGCGAGCCGGGCGTTACCGCGACGGGTGCGCGTGGTGCCATGTGCCGCCTATCGTCCCGTGCACCGCGCCCGGATGCAACGCTCGTCAGCGCGCGGAATCCCGCGCGCTGACGAGTGCGCTGCCTGATCGAGCGTCGTGGGCGAGCGCCGTCGGCGAGCGGTGGAGCTAGGCGTTCCCGCAGCCGCAGCCGCCACCGGACGCGACGGCGTTCGGCGCCTCGATCGTGAAGCCCGAGCGCATCACGTCGTCGATGTAGTCGACGGTCGCGCCCTCGAGGCTCTCCGAGGACTCGGCGTCGACGATGAAGCGGATGCCCGCGATGTGCAGCACCTGGTCGGTCTCGGCCGCCGCGTCGATGGTCATGCCGAATGACGGGCCGGAGCAGCCGCAGCCGCCGCCGCGCGCGAACAGCCGGAGCCCCTTCTCGCCTTCGAGGCCGTGCTCCTGCACGAGTGCGCCCAGCTTCTCGGCGGCGCTGTCGGTCACAGTCATGATCATGGACGTCTCCTTGTGACGTTCCTGCCCAGGGCGGGCATGCCCCTTAGGATGCCGCCTGCGCCGCGGGCTCGCAAGCGCCGCGCCCCCTACTCGCCGTCCCGAATGACCTCGAGCAGCTCATCGCCGAAGGCGCGCACGCGCGAATCGCCCATGCCCCAGACCGTCAGCAGCGCTTGCTCGTCCCGCGGGCGCTTCGCGGCCAGCTCGCGAGCCGTGCGGTCCGTGAAGAGCGTGTAGGCGGGCACCTGGTCGCGGCGCGCGCGCTCCAGCCGCCAGGCGCGCAGGCGCCCGTAGAGCGGGTCGTCGAAGGGCACCGGCGGGCCGTCGTCGCCCGCCGCCGCGCGGTCGCCGGCCCGGCCTGCGCCGCCCGCGCGAGCCGCGCCCGGTCGAGGCGGCGGCGGCGCCGCGTCCGGATGCGCGTCCTCCCAGGCGACCACCGCGTCCACGAGCTCCGCGCCGAACCAGCGCACGCGCGTGTCGCCCATGCCCCAGATGCCGAGCAGCACCTCGGGAGTGCGCGGGCGGTGGGTCGCGATCTCCCGCGCGGTGCGCTCCTCGAACACGAGGTAGGGGGCACGGTCCGAGGCTCGCGCGATCGCGGCGCGGATCGTCAGCAGGCTGTCGAACAGTTCGAGCGGGTAGTCGGCGGGCCGCGCGGTGGGCGTGCCCTGGCAGTTGTCGCAGTTCCCGCAGCGCTCGGGCGGCTGCTCGCCGAAGTAGCGCAGGATCAGCGCGCGGCGGCAGCCCGGCGTCTCGGCGTACTCGACGAGCTGCGCGAGGCGCCCCTCGGCGTAGCGCCGGCGCTCGATGACGGGGGCCGGGTCGATCGCGGCGTCCGGGTCGAGCGAGCGCAGCCGCAGCACACCCGGCTGCACGAGCTCGCTCGCGCGAAACGCCGTGAGCGCGGTGGCCATGCCGTCGCGCTGCGCGGCGTCCTCCGCCTCGCGCGGCAGCAGCGCGCGGTCGCCCGCGAGCCGCTGCGCGTCGATGAGCCGTCGCCAGATGCGTCGCAGCTCCTCGGCGTCGGGGTGCGCCTGGTCGATGAAGCGACGCTGCAGGCCGGCGTCGCGACGCGCATGCACGAGCGTGCACTCGGCGGGCTCCCCGTCGCGGCCGGCGCGCCCCGCCTCCTGGTAGTACGCCTCGATGCTGCCCGGGAGGTGCGTGTGCACGACGTAGCGCACGTCCGCCTTGTCGATGCCCATGCCGAACGCGTTCGTGGCGACGAGCACTGGCAGCTCGCCGCCCAGGAAGCGCCGCTGCACGCGCGCGCGCTCGCCGGCCGGCATCCCGGCGTGGTACCCCGCGGCTCGGACGCCCGCCGCAGCCAGCGTTGCGGCGACCTCCTCGACGTACCGCCGTGTGCGCGCGTAGACGATGCCCGCCTCGAGCGGGCGGGCGCGCACGTAGCGCACCACCCAGTCCAGCCGCTCGGCGTCGCTGCCCACGGGCACGGACGCGAGGCGCAAGTTCGGGCGGTCGAACGTGGTCACCACCTCGGCGGCGCGGCCGCGGATGCCGAGCCGCGCGAGGATGTCGCCGCGCACCAGCGGGTCGGCGGTGGCGGTGAGCGCCAGGGTGCGCGGCTCGCCCAGCTGTGCGCGCACCGCGCCGAGCTGCAGGTAGTCCGGCCGGAAGTCGTGCCCCCACTCGGAGATGCAGTGCGCCTCGTCGATGGCGAACAGCTGCACGCCCGCCGCGCGCAGCCCCGCGCTGAAGCTCGGCACCGCGAAGCGCTCCGGCGCGACGTACAGCAGCGCCACGCGGCCGCGCACGAAGTCGGCGTAGCGGCGCTGCTGCTCCGCGCGGTCCAGCGTCGAGTTGATGAACGTGGCCGCGACCCCCGCGGCGCGCTGCGCCTCGACCTGGTCCTGCATCAGCGCGATCAGCGGTGAGACCACCAGCGTGCGCCCCACCTCGAGCGCGGGCAGGACATAACATAGGCTCTTGCCCGAGCCGGTCGGCATCACCGCGAGCACGTCGCGGGTGGCGAGCGCCTGCAACACCTCGGCCTGGCCCGCGCGGAAGTCGGGGTAGCCAAACACGCGGCGCAACCGCTCGCGGTACGGCTCGAGCGTCGTGGGGAACGCGGGCGCGAGCGCAGGCGGCGAGCGCCCTGCGGGTGTCGCGGCAGCATGTGGCTCGGCGAACAGCCTCGCCTGCGCGGTAGGGGCGCGCGCCGCGGGCGCGCCGAACTCGAGCGGTGCGGCTCCTGCCTCTGGGGCGTCGTCGTCGCGCGGCGGCTCGTCCAGGCGGGTGCCGCATTCGTTGCACCACGGCTCGCCCGGCGTCAGCGCGGCCCGGCAGCGCGTGCAGCTCGCCGGTGTGGGCGTCGTCACGCGCGCTCCGCGTCCGCGCCGCCGCCGGCGTGCGGAGCGAGCGTGCGCGCCCGCGCGACGAGCCCGGGCACATCCGCGATCTCGCCCTCGATCGTCAGGTGCGGGCCGCCATCGGCCGGGAGCAGCTTCCAGCGCACGTTGCCCATCGTATCGAAGCGCTCGATGCGCGCGACGTCCGGCCAGGCGAGGCGGCGCAGCACGCGCCCATCGTGCAGCGCCAGTGCCTCGGCGGCGGTGAGCACGATGCTCGTCGCGCTCGACCGCCAGCCGAGCAGCGCGACCGGCAACATGCAAGCGGCGCACGCGAGCAAGAACAGCCCGAAGCCCAGCGCCTCGGCGAAGCCACCGATCGCGCCGATCGCCGTGCTCGCGACCCCGCCGAGCAGCGGCAGCGCGAACGCGCCGTGGTTCCACCAGTGCGACTCGTTGGGGTGCACCGCGAGCACGCCGTCGAGCCCCGCGATGGCCTCGGCATCCGCTGCGCTCGGGGCCACGGTCGTGGCGGGTACCGGTACGTCCACACCCAGATGGTAGCGGGCCGGGGCGCTATGCACGGCGCGCGACGGTGGCTGGGGGTCCGAGCATCGCTAGCCCGCCGCGGGCGCCCGCCGCAGGTCCACCGCCGCGTGCGCGCGCACGCGCAACGCCGCGATCAGTGCGTTGAGGTCGCGCACCGGGGCCTCGAAGGCCGTGGCGACGCGCCCGATCGCCTGCACGCTGTGCGCGTCGGAGCCGGCTGTACAGCCAAGGCCCAGCGCCTGCGCGAGCTGCGCGAAGTAGCCGTCCTCGCGGTCGTTGTGGTCGCCGTTCACGACCTCCAGCGCTTCGAAGAGCGCAGGCAGCTCCGCCCAGTCAGGGCGTGGCAGGTTGAGCTCGCGCATCGGGTGCGCCCACACCATCGCCGCGCCCTCGGCGAGCGCGATGCGGCGCAGCTGACGGATGTGCACGAGCTCGGGCCGAAAGCGATCGAGGCCGAACACGAGCACATGGCCGATGTCCGTGCCCACCTCCATGCCGGGGATCACGGCGACGCCGTGTTGCTCCGCGAGCGCTGCGGCCTCGCCCGGCGCGCACACGGCGTTGTGGTCGGTGAGGCACACGCCGTCGAGCCCGCAGGCGGCGGCGCGGAGCACGAGCGCAGCCGTGCTCGCCCCACTGTCGAGCGAGCGCTCCCAGCCGTGCGCGTGCAGGTCCAGCAGCGCGCCGCCGGGTGGGCGCCGCGCGCGGATGGCATTGGACACCGCCGCGGCCTCGCGCGGGGCCTCGCTCACCTGCGCAAGCTACTCATCGTCGAAGAACAGGTTCGCCTCGTCGCACCAGATGCGCTCCTCGATCGCGCCGTCCGGGCGCTCGCTGAAGTCGGTGAGCTCCAGGAATGGCCACGGCGGGTCGCCGTAGACCATGCGCCGTCCGGACAGCCGCCCGACGTAGCGCGCGCGTGCGCCGACCTGCGCGCCGCCCGCCGCCGCCCCCGCGTGCCCGCCACCCTCGCAGGTGGCGCGGCGTCCCGCGTGGGCGGCGACGAACTCGATGCGCAGCTCCGGGCGTTCGCCGGCTCCTGACGCCACCGTCGCGCTACGCCTCGACAGGCTCGACGCGCAACCGTTCGAGCGTGCCGAGCGCCTCCTCCGCCATGTCCAGCACCACCTGGCTCGCGTGCTTCACGATCGTGATCTGGCCCACGCCCTGCCCGGCGGGCACACCCTGCCACTCCTCGATCTTGTGGTCCTTGATCGCGCGCTGGATGTCGGCGACGAGCATGCCTTGCAGCGGCATCGGCAGCGGCTCCGGCGCTCCGGGCTGTCGCCACGCCTCGCTCCACTTCGAGCGGATCTGGCGCACCGGCTTCCCGGTCGAGGCGCGCGACTGCACGGCATCCTCGGCGCTTGCGCGCAGCAGCTGGTCGCGCTGGAAGGGCTCGGTTTCCGACTCGTTCGTCGCCTGCCAGATGGTGCCGCACCACACGCCGTCAGCGCCCAGCGCGAGCGCAGCCGCGACGTGTGCGCCCGTGGTCACGCCGCCCGCAGCGAGCACGAGCGTGTGCGAGCCGCGCGCGAGCTTCACGACCTCCGGCACGAGCGAGAACGTGCCGATGCTGCCGGAATGCCCGCCGGAGTCGCTCCCGGCGGCGATCACCACGTCGACGCCCGCCTCGATCTCCCGTCGCGCCTGGCGCGGCAGCCCGATCAGGCCCCAGATCTTCGTGCCGGTCTCCCGGCCGCGCTCCAGCAGGAACGCCGGGCTGCCGAGCGCCGACGCGAAGATCGGCACCCGCTCCTCGAACACCACATCGAGCTGCGCACGGGCGCGACGCAGCATGTCGGGCCCGATGCCCGTCGTTGGCGGCTTGTCGAGCGGTTTCGGCGCGGGGATGTTGCCCTCGCGCTGCAGCCCGGCGACGAACGCGCGGTGGCCGTCCGGAATCTGCGCCTCGAGGTCCTCGGCGTTGCCCTCGACGAATGAGGCGGGCAGCAGCAGGTCGATGCCGAAGGGGCGGTCGCCGACGCGCTCGCGAATCCAGCGGATCGCCGAGCGGATCTCCTCCGGCTCCAGGCCGACCGCCCCTAGCACGCCGATGCCGCCCGCTCTCGAAACGGCGGCGATCACGTCCTTCGTGTGCGCGAAGGCGACGATGGGATACTCGACGCCGTACGCCTCGCAGAGCCGCGTGTGCAGTGGGTTCGCTCCAGGCACGGGATGCTCCTGTCTGCCGAGTCCGGCGATCAGGGCGCCGGCGTGCGGCGCACGGACGATAACAGCGCCGCAACTCGCGTCGCAATACCACGAGCGAAATGCGGCGCGTAGGATGGCGCCGGTCGCGGCCGGGGCGCGCGTGCTGTCGGCGGAGGGGGGCCCGCGTGAAGGTCGGTATCGTCCCGTTCAACGTCGGCGTGGCGAGCGCTGAAGAGCTGGTCGCGCGTGCGCGCACGGCCGAGGCGGTCGGGCTCGAGTCGATCTGGACGTTCGAGCACGTGGTCGTGCCGCTCGAGTACGCGTCGCGCTACCCGTACAACGCGAGCGGCAAGATGGGCGCGCAGCCGGAGACGACGCTCGTCGACCCGCTGATCGCGCTCACGGCGGCCGCTGCGACCACCTCGACGATCCGCCTCGGTACCGGCATCAGCATCCTGCCGCAGGCGAACCCGCTGCTGCTCGCGAAGCAGGCCGCGAGCCTCGATTACGTCTCGGGCGGGCGGCTGATGCTCGGCTTCGGCGCCGGCTGGCTGCGCGAGGAGTTCGAGGCGCTCGGCGTGCCGTTCGCGCGCCGCGGCGCCCGCATGGACGACTACATCGCGGCGATGAAGAAGGTGTGGAGCGGCGACGTGGTGGAGCACCACTCGGAGTTCCTCGACTGGTCAAACTTCAAGAGCTTCCCGCTGCCCCCGCAGCGCCCGCACCCGCCGATCATCATCGGCGGCAACTCCGACGCCGCGATCGACCGCGTGATCGCGCACGGCGACGGCTGGTTCATGCCGGTCTCAGGCGTCGAGGCGACCGCACAGGGCATTGCGCGGCTACGCGAGCGCGCAGCGGCGGCCGGCCGCGACGTCTCGCACGTCGAGATCTCGACGCAGTGGATCTTCACGCGCGAGGGCGTCGAGTCGATCCCGCGCTATGAGGAGCTGGGCGTGGCGCGGCTGATCGTGCCGCTGCCGGTGCTCGGTGCGGACGCCATCGCCGGCATCGAGCGGCTGGGCGAGGCGCTGGCGCGGGCGTGAGCGGCGCCCGCCGCCGACGGGCCGACCCGCTCGCCCGTCGGCGGCGCGCGTAGTACGTTCCGCGCGGGAGGCAGAGGGTATGGTGCGGATTCTCGTCGCTGGGGGCGAGCCGGGGGTGGGGGCGAGCGCCGTGGCGGTCGGCCTCGCGCACCGGCTCGCGTACGCCGGGCACGCGGTGCGGCTCGTGCGGCTCGCGGGCGACGAGCGCGCGGGCGGCGACGCGCACGCGTTCGCGCGGCTGGACTTCGCCGCTGCCGCCGACGGACCGCTCGCGCCTGATGCGCTGCCCGACTCCGACGAGCTGCTGGTGATCGAGGCGTCGCCCGGCGCCGACGCTGCGGCGCTCGCTGCCGCCATCGGCGCGAAGCTCGTCGCGGTGACCGGCGCGCGCGACGCTGCGCCCGCGGGCGCGACGCTCGTGATCGCGAGCCGGGCCCGGCGCGCGGGTCCGCTCGCCATTCCGGAGGACCGCACGCTCGCCGCGCCCACGGTCGGCCGGCTGATCGCTGCGAGCGGCGCGCGCGTGCTCACGCGCTCTGCGGAAGGCGACGGCGCGCTCTGCGAGC
>CAMDBZ010000048.1 GCA_945889565.1 Thermoflexus hugenholtzii JAD2
GGGCGCCGAGCGCGCCGGCCGCGCCGCCCCGCCGCTCGTCGCGCACGTGCCGGTCGCGGTCACTCCGGACCGCGAGGCGGCGCGAGCGCTCGCGCGCGAGCAGTTCGCGTTCTTCCTGCGTCCGCCCGCATATCGCGAGATGTTCGAGCTGGCGGGGTTCCCGCCCGACGACGGCTTCAGCGACGCGCTGCTCGACGAGCTCATCGTCTCAGGCACACGTGACGAAGTGGCCGCGGGCCTGCGCGGCTGGCTCGACGCCGGCATGGGCGAGGTGATCGCGCACCCGCTCATCGACGCCGCCGACCGCGACGGCTCGATCGCGCGCGTGTTCGAGGCGGTCGCGGCGGCGCGCTGACGAGCGTGCGCACGGTCACCGCGCCCGCGTACGACACCGCAGCAGCGGCGCGGCGAGCGCGGTGACCGTGGCGCAAGATGGCTGAGCGCTAGCGGCGCAGCTCCTCGATCCACTCGATCATGCGGTTCGGCGAGGCGGGCAGCGCCGTCGCACGCACGCCGATCGCGTCGCGGATGGCGTTCGTCACCGCGGCCAGCGGCGGGATGATCGGCACCTCGCCGACGCCGCGCACGCCGTACGGGTGGCCCGGGTTCGGCACCTCGACGAGCAGCGTCTCGATCATCGGCAGGTCGAGCGCTGTCGGCATGCGGTAGTCGAGCAGCGTCGAGTTCTGCATGCGCCCGTCGTCGCCGAAGATGTACTCCTCAGTGAGCGCCATGCCGATCCCCTGCGCCACGCCGCCCTGGATCTGCCCCTCGACGTAGTCCGGGTGCACCGCCTTGCCGACGTCCTGCGCAGCGGTGTAGCGCAGGATCTGCACCTTGCCCGTGTCCGGGTCCACCTCCACGTCCACCACGTGGCATGCGAACGCCGGACCGGACGTCGTCGGCGCAACATCCGCCTGCGCCTGGATCAGTCCGCCCGTCGCCTGCAGCTGCGCGGCGAGCGCGTTCAGCGCGAGCTGCTTGCCACCGGGACCGCGGATCACCGCGTCGGCGCCGTACTGCACCAGTGTGCGGTCGCACTCCCAGATCAGCGCGGCGCGCTCCTCGAGCTTGCGACGCAGCTCCTGCGCCGTCTCGTACACGGCCCAGCCGCCCGCGAACGTGGTGCGGCTGCCGACGGTGGGGAACGTGTAGCCGACCGAGTCCGTGTCCACGATGTGCGGCTTTACCTGCTCGTACGGGATGCCCATCGCCTCCGCGAACTGCATCGCAAGCGAGGCGCGGCTGCCGCCGATGTCCGCCGAGCCGATGCCCAGCGCCACCGTGCCGTCCGGGTGGATCGACGCGATCGCGCCGGACTCCCCGCCGATGTTGAACCAGTACCCCGCCGCCACGCCGCGCCCACGGTTCGACCCGTGCAGCTCGGAGCGGTAGTGGTCGGAGTCACGCACCGCCTCGAGGCAGGCGACGTTGCCGATCGGCCCGAACTGCGCGCCGTCCACGCGGCGATCGCCTTCGCGCACCGCGTTCTTCAGGCGGAAGTCGAGCGCGTCCATGCCGAGCTCGCGCGCGACGTCGTCGACGAGCGACTCGACGGCCCACTCGGCGGCGGGCGCCGCCGGCGCGCGATACGCCTGCACGCGCGGCTTGTTGTTCAGCACCTCCCACGCCACCGAGCGGAAGTTCGCGATCTGGTACGGCCCGAACGCCGCCATCGCCCCCGCCGTGAACGACGACGCGGGGTACGCGCCCGACTCGTAGATGCCTTCCCAGTCGATCGCGACGATCGTGCCGTCGCGCTTCGCGCCGATCTTCACGCGGATGTGCGTGCCCGGCGTCGGGCCCGTCGCCTCGAACACTTCGGCGCGCGTCATGTACATCTTTACCGGCCGGTGTCCCGCCTTGCGCGAGAGCAGCGCCGCGAGTGGCTCCATGTACACGGAGCTCTTGCCGCCGAATCCGCCGCCGATCTCCGCGGGGTTGACGCGCACCTTCGAGATCGGCTGCTTGAGCAACGTCGCCACGCTGTCGCGCACGCCGAAGTACGCCTGCGTGCTCACCCACACGTTGATCTGGCCGTCCTCGCTCCACAGCGCGGTCCCGTTCTGCGGCTCGATGTAGCCCTGGTGGTACATCGGCGTGTCGAACTCCCGCTCGATCACCACGTCCGAGGCGCGAAAGCCGGCCTCGAGGTCGCCGCCCGTGAATTCCACCTTCTTCGAGACGTTCGAGGGGCGCTTGCCGTACTGCTCCGACCCGCCCGAGCCAAAGAACCCGAATACCTGCTCCGTCACCACGCTGTCGTGCAGCACCGGCGACTGCTCACTCATCGCGCGCTGCAGGTCGACGACCGGCTCCAGCAGCTCGTAGTCGACCTTGATCAGCTCCAGCGCGTCCTCGGCGATGTGCGGGTCGACAGCCGCGACCGCCGCCACCGCGTGCCCGCGGTACAGCACCTTGTCCGAGGCGAGCACGTTGTCCAGCACCCAGCGCGCGCTGGTCTCCTCGCCCTCCCCGACGGCCATGTGACTATCGTCCTGGCGCGGGAAGTCCGCGTTCGTGATCACGGCCAGCACGCCGGGCAGCGCCTCGGCCTGCGTGGTGTCGATGTGGTGGATGATCGCGTGCGCGTGCGGGCTGCGCAGCACGCGCCCGAAGAGCATACGCGCCATGCGCACGTCGCCGCCGTACACCGCGCGACCGTTGACCTTGTCGACGCCGTCGGGGCGGACCGGCCGCGTACCAACGACCTTCAGATCCTTGGATGGCTCAATCGCAACCACCGGGGCTCCTCTCACTCGTCACTCGCCTCGTCCGCACGCCCCTGGCAGGGCTGCGCCACATCACGCGTATGATGATACGAGGTTCACGGCGCGCGATCGCGGCATCGCGCAGCGCACCATCACGCTTGCGAATCAGCCCCTTACGCCGCTACAGTCCAGCAACCGCCGCGACGCGGCGCCCGGAACGGCTCGGGATTAAGGAGTACGCCTGTGACGCTGCGCGGAGCTGCCGCGATCGTCGGTGTCTGCGAGCTGCGGCCCGAGCGCTCGCGGCCGGACCGGGACATCCCGAGCCTGCTCGCCGAGGCGTCGCTGGGCGCGATCCGCGATGCCGGCCTCCGCAAGGAGGACATCGATGGGATGCTCATGGAGCCGGACTTCGCCGGCAGCGCGGGCGGCCTGAACGCGAAGATGGCCGAGTATCTGGGCATCCAGCCGAAGTTCGGCGCAGGCATCAACGTGCAGGGCGCGTCCGGTGTCACCGGCGCCGTGCTGGCCGCCGCGATCGTCAACGCAGGCCTCGCGAACTACGTGCTCGTGGCCTGCGCTGAGGCGCGCGACCCCAACGCCCGTCCCGGCGGCTTCCCCGGCCCGGACCCCACGCTGTCCGAGTGGCAGAACCCGTTCGGGCCCGTCGTCGCCGCCAACGGCTGGTACGCGATGATCGCCCAGCGTTACGAGTACCTGTACGGCGGCACCGTCGACAAGCGCGCGAAGATCGCTGTGGACCAGCGCACCAACGCCAACCACAACCCGGTGGCCGCGTTCTACACCACGCCGATCACCCGCGACGACGTCGTGAACTCGCGGCTCGTGGCCGACCCGCTGCACCTGCTGGAATGCGTGATGCCGACGTCCGGCGGCTCCGCGTTCATCGTCGGGCGCGCGGACATGGCGCGCTCGTTGCCGAACAAGCCGGTGTACATCCTCGGCGGCGCCGTGCACATCCCGCGCCAGCACTTCCAGCACCCGTCCGACTTCGTGATCGCGCCCGTCGAGCGCGCCGCGAAGCGCACGTTCGCGATGGCGAAGTACGGCCCGCACGACATGGACGTGCTGGAGCTGTACGACAGCTACACCATCACCGTGATCCTCGAGCTCGAAGGCTCCGGCTTCGCCAAGACCGGCGAGGGCGCGGACTGGATCCAGGATCAGGACTTCACGTTCCGCGGCAACCTGCCCCTGAACACGCACGGCGGGCAGATGTCGTACGGCCAGGCCGGCGACGCCGGCGGCTTCTCCCAGGTGACCGAGGCGGTGTTCCAGGCCCGCGGCGCCGCGGGTGAGCGGCAGGTCATGAAGGACGTCAACCTGCTCTTCGTCACCGGCTCCGGCGGCTCCTTCGCCCAACAGTCCGGCATGGTCCTGACCACCGACCCGAACGCGTAGCGAGCGAGGACGAACGCCAGTGCCCTACTCGAAGCCTCTGATCGACCACCCGACGTACAACTCCAAGGAGTGGTGGGCGGCCACGCAGCAGCATCGGCTGCTGTACCAGCGTTGCCGGCTGTGCCAGACGCCCGTGTTCCCACCGCGCGACGCGTGCCCCGGCCCGGACTGCCTCGGCTTCCAGGCGAACGAGTGGCAGGAGTCCGCGGGGCGCGGCACGATCTACTCGTTCACCACCGTGCGCCAGCCCATGGACCCGCGCTTCAACGACGATGTGCCCTACACGCTCGCCCTGATCGAGATGGACGAGGGCTTCCGCATGTGGAGCAACATCACCGGCACCCCCGTCGAGGATGTGCGCATCGGGCAGCGGGTGGCGGTGGCGTGGGACGACGTCACGGACGAGGTCGCGCTGCCGAAGTTCACCGTCGCCGGCTAGCGGACCGCGGCCCTACGCAGTCGCGCGCGCGGCGGCGGCCGCCGCGCGGAACACCCGCTCGATCGACGCGTCGCGCTCGCGATTGGTGACCAGCGGCATCACCAGCAGCTCACCCATACCCGCCCGCAACAGCTCGGCGAGCCGCTCGACGACCTGCTGCTCGTCGCCCCACACCACGAGCGCATCGATCAGCTCGTCGCCGACGGCGCCGGGCTGCTGCGGGACGCCCGCCTGCTCGTACATCGCGCGGTAGAACGGGATGCTGCTGTAGCCCGCCACCTGGCGCCCGGCCGCCTCACGCACTGCGGCGCGGTCGGTGGTGATCGCCACCGGCACATGCGCCATCAGCGGCGGTACCGCGCGACCGGCGCGCGCCGCGCCGCGCGCGAGCGCCGGTAACGCCTGCTCCACGAGATACGCCGCCGGGCACTGCCAGGAGATCGCGCCGTCCGCGAGCTCCCCGCACGCCTCGAACGCCGCGGGGCGCAGCGCGGACGCGAGCAGCGGCGTGCGCGGCGGCTGCGCGAGCTGCGCACGCGCGACCACGTGCTCGCCCACGAAGTCCACGGCGCCCTCGTGCAGCAGCGCGCGCAGCACCTGCAGGTACTCGCGCAGCTGCGTCAGCGGCTTGCGCCACTGCACGCCGAACATGCTGGTCATCGACGGCTCATGGCTCGGGCCGATGCCGAGGCGGATGCGCCCAGGCGCGAACGACTCCAGCGCTACGATCTGCTGCGCGATGGCGATCGGGTGCCGCGGCCACGTCGGGATGATGCACGTGCCCAACGTGATGCGCTCCGTGCGCATCGCGGCCGCGGCGAAGATCGTCAGGGCGTCCGGCCCCACGCCACCGGTGGTCATCCACGCGTGCGGCACGCCGGCGGCCTCCGCCTGCGCGATGCGATCCACCGCCTCGGCGGCGGTGAACGCGTTGATGACCACGCCGACGCGCCCGGGCATCGCGTGCGGGCGTCCTGCGCTAACCACTCACGTACGCGTCGCGCGCGGCGCGGGCGCACTCCCCGTCCTGGTCGTCTGTGGCGCCGCTGCAACCGACGCTCGCGATCACGACGCCGTCCTGGCGCACCGGCGTGACGCTGCCCATCGCCAGCAGCCTGCCGCTGTACATCGCGGACAGCGCAGACACGATGGCCGGGTTCATGTTCTGCAGGTCCGGGCCGTCGCGGCGCAGCAGCGCGCCGGTGAACGCCTTCGCCTGCGCGACATCGATCGACAGCCAGTGCACGCCTTCCATGCGTCCGAAGGCGAACAGGCGGCCGTCGGCGTCGACGATCGCGGTGCACACCCCGACGCCGATCTCGCGCGCCTTCGCCTGGCTCGCCTGGATCATCTGCTGGGCGTTCGCGGCGGTCAGTGGCACGGGGTGCTCCTCTCGTAGTCGCGGAATGGCGAGTCGCGTGCGAGCCGGGTCGTCAGCGCGGCGCCGGCTCGAACAGCTCGATCGGGTTGCCGGACGGGTCCTCGACCAGGATCTGCTTGCCGCCGTTTCCGGTGACGATCTCGTTGCGGAAGCGCGCGCCGGCGGCGCGCAGTTGTGCGACCGTCGCCTCGATGTCTTCGACCTCGAGCTGGATGCGGTTCCAGCCACCGGGCGCGGGCGCCTCCCCGCCGGGCATCGACTGGCCGGCCCCGCCAGCGCCCGGGCGGTTGAGCAGCATCCGCAGCTCGCCTCGAGCGAGCATCGCAAAGCCCGGCGCGGGGTGCATCTCAACGGTGAATCCGAGCTGTGCTGTGTAGAACGGGATGGCCGCATCCACGTCGGCCACGATGTAGCGCACGCTCACAGGCATCGGTAGCCCCCTCCTTCCCAGTCGTCAGAACTCGGCGAGCATCACAACCAGCCAGGGCGGCAGCCGCCAGACCTCAGCAGTGCGAACACCGACAGCGCGAGCGCATGCGACACCCAATCACGCGGGCCGAGGCCCCGGATGACGCCGCCGCAGTCATACCACCCGCGACGCGCCCCGTCACGACGTGCCAGCACCACGCGCGGCGCCGCAAGCCGCCCGCACCCGCTAGACTGCGCGCCAGCGGGCGCACGCCCGACGAAGAGGGCAGCGACGAGGGGGCGGCGATCAGCAACGAAGCACTGGGGGCCGGGGCCGCCGCCGAGGCAGCCGTCCTCCGACACGACCACCCGCTCGACCCGATCTTCCACCCGCGCGCCACCGCCGTCGTCGGCGTCTCCACGCGCGCGTCGTTCGACGGCCAGCTCGGCGGCATCTTCCTGAACGCGATCCTCGAGCAGGGGTACCAGGATCGGCACCCGCTGTACGCCGTGAACCCGAAGATGACCGAGGTGCGCGGCGTGCCGTGCTACCCGAGCGTGCTCGACATCCCGGGGCCCGTGGACCACGTGATCTCGCAAATCCCGGCCGTGGGCCTCGAGAAGCTCGTGGACGAGTGCATCGCCAAGGGCGTGCGCTCGCTGCATTCGTTCACAGCGGGGCTCGCGGAGACGGGCGACGCGGAGCTCGCCGCGACGCAGGACCGCATCGTGACGAAGGCGCGCGCGGCGGGGATGCGGCTGATCGGGCCGAACTGCATGGGGCTGTACGTGCCGGGCGTCGGCCTCTCATTCATGCCGCGGGTGCCGCGCGAGCCCGGGAACATCTTCATGCTCTCGCAGTCCGGCGCGAACGCCAGCGGCATGCTCTACGGGCTCGGGCGGCGCGGGCTGCGCTTCTCCAAGGGCGTGAGCTACGGCAACGGCGCGGACCTGCGCGCGCACGACTTCCTGGACTACGCGGCGGCGGACCCGCAGACCGAGTACGTGGTCGGCTACATCGAGGGCGTGCGTGACGGGCGCAAGTTCTTCGAGGCGCTGCGCCGGGTCGCGTTGACGAAGCCGACGATCCTGCTGAAGGGCGGGATCACGGCGGACGGCGCGCGGGCGGCGAACTCGCACACGGGCTCGCTGGCAGGATCGAGCGAGGTGTTCGAGGCGCTGTGCCGGCAGACGGGCGCATGGCACGCGCCGCGCATGGACGACCTGCTGGACCTCGCGACCGTGGTGACGTCGTTCGTGCGGCGCGCGCGGGGGCGCAACGTCACGATCGTGGGCGCGGGCGGCGGCACGGCGGTGCTCGCCTCGGACCAGCTCGCACTCGCGGGGCTGCGCGTGCCGCCGCTGCCGGACGACGTGCAGGCGGAGCTGCACGGCTTCATCCCGATCGCTGGGACCAGTGTGCGCAACCCCGTGGACGCGACGTTCGGGCGCGACCACCCGCTGGACTTCACGCAGGACACCGAGCTTACGCGGCGCGCGTTCGACGCGATCGTGCGCTCGCCGACGACGGACATCGTGTTCACGACCGTGGGCGGCAGCTTCTTGCGCGACGAGGACCTGGCCACGCGCGAGCGGCGCGTGCGCGTGACGATCGACGAGTTCGCCGCGATCCAGGAGCGCTCCGGCGTGCCGATCGTGATGCTGCATGAGGAGCACCGCATCGGCGACGCGGCGGTGCACGCGCACCAGCGCGGCGTGGCGCTGCTGCCGAGCATCGAGCGCGCCGCGCGCGCGGTGGCGGAGCTGATGGACTGGCGCGACGTACGCGCCGGTCTGCCGGAGTTCTTGTAGCGGGTGCAGTAGCCGAAGGGAGCACGAGCATGACGCTCGACGGTCGGGTGGCGTTGGTGGCGGGCGCGAGCCGCGGGATCGGCGCGGACATCGCGCGCTACCTCGCGCGTGCGGGAGCGAAGGTGGCGGTGGCCGCTCGCACGGAGGTCGCGCAGGACCCGCGGTTGCCCGGGACGATCCACTCAGTGGTCAAGGACATCACCGACGCAGGCGGCACGGCGATCCCGGTGGTGCTGAACATGCGCGACCCGGAGAGCATCGAGGCCGGTGTGCAGCGCGTGATCGGCGAGTGGGGGCGCGTCGACATCCTGGTCAACAACGCGGCGATCTTCGTGCCGGGCGACCTGTACGCGGTGCAACCGCGGCACATCAACCTCGCGTGGGAAGTGAACGTGCGCGGCTACATCCTGACGATGAAGGCGTGCGTGCCGCACATGAAGGCGGCCGGGGGCGGGCGCATCATCAACCTGTCGTCGCGCGGGGCGATCCCGCCGGGACCGGGCCCGTACGGCGAGGCGTCGCCGCCGGCGGACATCTTCTACGGCTCCGAGAAGTCGTACATCGAACACTTCTCGCAGGAGATGGGGCGGCTGCTGCAGCGCGACGGCATCTCGGTGAACGTGCTTGCGCCGATGGGCGGCGTGAAGACGCCGGGGCTGATGTTCTTCCAGAACGACCCGCAGAACCCGATCCAGGAGTTCGAGTCGGCCGACAACATGGGCAAGGCGGCCGTGTGGATCTGCGAGCAGCCGCCGACCGCGCTCAACGGCGCGATCCTGTACGACGGCGACGTGGTCCGGGAGCACGGCCTCTAGCGCCGTGCACGGCCCGCGCGTAGCACAAGTGTTTCACGTGAAACATTGGTGCGGCCGGGCGAGGCGCTAGGCGTGCGCGCTCTCGAGGTAGCTCTCGCCGATGGCCTGGTCGGCGACGAGCTGTGCGTAGCGCTCGTCGGTGATGCCAAGCAGCTCTTTGAGCACGTAGGCGTTGTGCTGGCCGAGCGTCGGCGCGGGCTTGAAGGGCGGCACGTCGGCCGTGTGCGCGAGCTTCGCGAGCGGTCCCGGGTAGAGGTGTGTGCCGGCTGCGGGATGCGTGATCGCGTTGAAGAAGCCGCGCGCGCGCAGGTGCGGGTCCTCGTGCATCTCTTGCTGGTGCGCGAGCGGCGCCGCGGGGACGCCCGCGGCCTGCAGCTGCGCCGCGAGGGCCTGCGCGTCGTGCGCGGGGGTC
>CAMDBZ010000049.1 GCA_945889565.1 Thermoflexus hugenholtzii JAD2
GCCCACGCCAACGCTCGCATGCGCGGCGGCGCGAACGAGTGCCGCGCAACGCCGTGCTGCCCCTCGGGCGCCGCCGCGCACCCGGACGAACGCGGACGGCGCATGCGCGACTGCAGCGCGTTGCCCCGTACCCACCGAGGCGCCTGTCGCCGCGGCCACGTGTGCGGCTGCGACCGGCAGCGCCACGGTCGCCGAGGCCGGCGCGTACGCATGCGCGCGGGCTGCCGCCATCGCGCGCGGAGGGCGCAACAGCATCCCCGTCAGCAGAGCGACGCTGCGTGCGAGCAGCCGCACAAGCGCGGCGACGACGTACAGCGCGGCGCCGAGCACCACGAGCGCGCTGACCAACAGCAGCGCCGTCTGGCTGGCCGTGAGCGCCCGCCCTCGCGCGGCCGCACCATCGAAGGCCGCCGGCAACGCGACTTCCAGTCCCGCCACGCGCAGCCGCCGCTGCGCGCTCCCAGCGTCGCTGCCGAGGCTGGTGATCGCGTCGTGTTCCCGTGCGGGCTGCGCTCCCCCGAGCGTACCGGGCGGGAGCCGCAACTGCTGGCCGACCTCGATGCTATTCGGGTCGACGAGGGCGTTCAGCTCGATGAGCGCCGCGAGCGGGACGCCGAGCTCCGCGGCGATCTTGGCGAGGAAGTCGCCGCGCTGCACGATGTAGACGGCTGCGCCCCGCTCGGGCGGTGCCACCGGCGTCGGAGCGGTCGTGACGCCTGCAGGCGCGTCGGCGCACGCGAGACAGAGCCCGACCGTCGCGAGCAGCGCGACCAGGCCGCGCCGCGTGCGCAGTAGCCGCGGGTCGGCGCTACGCCGCGCCAGCACGCGCGAATCGGCTGCAAACGCACGAGCGTGCATCGTCGCGCGTCCCTAGCTGCTCACCGCGAAGTACGCTT
Source organism: Thermoflexus hugenholtzii JAD2 (assembly GCA_945889565.1). GTDB lineage: Bacteria > Chloroflexota > Dehalococcoidia > UBA2979 > UBA2979 > SHYP01. Next base: position 897 of record CAMDBZ010000049.1, read on the forward strand.
CGGCGGCGGCGAACAGCGTGTCGCGCGAGCATTCGGGCGGCGCCCCGTGAAAGGTCGCGTAGTCCAGCAGCAGCGCGATGATGTCGCCGGGGTGACAGCCGCGGGGCTCGCGACCCGCGACGTCGTAGAAGCGTGCGAGCAGTGCCGATGCCGCGGACGCGTCGTACCGGAGGTCCGCCTGCGCGCAGCTGCGCTCAAGGATTTCGAGGTACTCATCCCGCGTCGGATTCGGCACGACAAGCTTGTGCCGGATGCGCCGCAGGAACGCTTCGTCCCCGAGCTCGGCGATCGCGATGTTCGTCGACAGCACGAGCAGCGAGTCGAACGGCGCCGGAAAGCTCTGCCCGGTCTGCAGGTGCAGGCTATCGACGCCGGTATCCAATGCGCGCACCCAGCGATTCAGCAGCTCCTGCGGGCTGATCCGCTGCCGCCCGAGGTCATCGACGACGAGGATGCCGCCGTTCGCCTTTACCGTTGGCGGCGCGTCGTAATAGTGCCTGGAACCGGAGTACTTGAGATCGAGGTCCGCGAGCGTGAGCTCGCCGCCGAGCATGATCATCGGCGGTCTGCACGGCACGAAGCGGCGATCGAGGCCGCGCGGCAGCGCACCGGCGCGCTCGTGTATACGCTCGTCGAACACGGTGATCGTCTGGCCATCGACGTCGATCGCGTGGGGCACGTACACCGTACCGGTGAGCATGCGCCGCATTGCGGCCGCGATCGTCGTCTTGCCGTTGCCCGGCGCGCCGGAAAGCAGCAGTGACTTCGTCGAGACCATCGCCGCGCCGATGGAGTCGATCAGCGCCTGCGGCAGCACGAGCGCGGTAAGCGCGCTCGCGATCGCCTCGCGCGTCACATCGACGGAGCGCACCGGCTGCCGCGACTGCACGAGCGTGTACGTCTCGACGGAGACCGGCGCAGGCCCGACATAGCCGTTGCGCGCCATCGCTCGCAATGCTTCCGCGTGACCCGCGTCCGTGAGCTCGTACATGAACAGATGCTCGCCGGGGCCGGCCGTGCGCGCCACGCGCAGCATCGCTTCGGTGCGCAGCCGCGCGATCACCTCCTCGATCGGGCCGAGCGGGAGGCAGAGCCGCTCCGACAACTCCGCGGGCGTCGCCGCGCCCGAGCTCACAAGCGACTTGAGCGTCAGCTCGTGCAGCACGCCGCGGCCCAGGCCCGTCTCGGCAAGCGTCGCGGCCTCAGGGGGCACGATGCGCGCCGCATCGTGCGGAGGATGCGCGCCCAGCGCGAGCCGTCGCGGCACGAGCGTCTCAACGATCGCCGTCATCTGGTACTCCTCACTCACGTATCACTCACGCGTCCTGGCTGGTGCGCGACCGTCGGCGCCAAGCGCTGCGACCGCCGCGGGCGCTGCGCCGGCGATATGCACCTCGATCCGGTGCGCCCCGAGCTCAAGCACGTCGCCGGAGCGAAGGCTGCTCCACGCGGGTCGCGTCGCGCCGTACGCGTGACCGTCGAGCGCGTGCAGCATCAGCTTCTCGTCGCGCCACCACAGGCGGAGCTGCTCGGCCGCCACGTCCCCGGGCGCGCCGAGCAGCCGCAGCGTGCAGACCGGCGATGAGCCCACAGTGACGATGCCCTCACGCACCTGCACGCTGCGGCCTTGCTCCGGGCCCGCGATCACCGTGAGCACCGCGACGCGCGGGAGGTGCGCAGGGAACGCGGCGGGCGGCCGGCGCGGCGGCGCAGCGATCATGGCAACCTCGCCGCCGCCATCGACGACTCCCGCGCGACGTCGCCGCTGGACGAGCCAACCACCGCCCGCGACGGCGAGCACGGCCACCACAAGGAGCGCCAGCACCAGCACGCGCCCGAAGCCGCCCCGATTGGCGGGCGCCGGCGCAGCGAGCTCGCTTGCGGGCGTCGCCGCAGCGTCAGCCATCGCCCCCAGCGGCGAGCTGTTGCTAAACGGCGCGCGCGCGTGGCCGCTGCCTGCAGGCGCCGTCACCGTCAGCTCGAGCGATCGCGTCGCCGCAGCGGAGGGCGGCGCCTCGACCACCAGCACGTGCTGGCTGCGCAACAGCTCCGACAGCTCGGCATAGGCCACACCGAGGTCCGCCGTCGTCGGCGCCACGAGCAGCCGCCCGCCGCTCCGCGCCGCCAGCTCGCCGAGAAACGCCTGGTCGATGCCGCTGCCGTAGGCGATCACGTAGATGACCACGCCGCCGGCGCCGGCACGCTGCAGCGCCGCCTCGCGCGCGGTCTGCGAGCTGCCGCTCTGCGCGCCGTCCGACAGCAACACGACCGCCTTGCGGCTTTGGGGCGCCGCGGACGCGACCGCAATCGACGTCGCGACGGCGTCGTACAACGCGGTCTCGCCGAGCGCCCGCAGGCGATCGACGCTCGCGCGCAGCGCCACGCGATCGCTCGTGAGCGGCTGCTCGACGGCGACGCCATCGGCGAAGGCGACCAGCGCCGCGGCGTCCTGCGGCGCGAGGCCGTCGATGAAGCGCGCGGCGGCATCGCGCGCGCTGGCGATCGGCGCGCCGGCCATGCTGCCACTCGTATCGACCGTGAGCACGACCGCCACGCCGAGCTGCTCCGACACGGCTGCGCTCAGCGAGCCGACACGTACGTCCACACCATCCACGCGTGCCTGCACCTGGCGTGCATCCAGTCGCGGTACCGGGCGGCCCGCCGCATCGAGGACGGTAAACACCGCGGTCACGCGCCCGCCCTCGTCGCGGATCGACGTGAGCTGCACGGCGAGCTCGCCGTCCGCCCGCGCCGCCGCGGACCCGGCCGCCGCCGCCCACCACAGCACGAGCGCCGCCACGAGCGCCGCGCGCACGCCCCGTCGAGCGCATCGCTGTCGCGTCATCGCCGTCAGACCGCACCGCCGACCGCGAGCAGCAGCGGAGCCGCCGCGCCCGCCAGGAACGGCACGAGCGGGAGGCTGTCGTCGCGTCGGGCCGCGCGCACCACAACCAACAGCAGCGCGACAACCGCGCCGACCGTGAACGCAAGCACGAGTGCCGTCACCGCCACGCCCGGCCCGAGCAGCAGGCCACAGAACGTCATCACCTTGACGTCGGCCATGCCCATCGCGCCGCGTCCGATCAGCGCGAGCGCCAGCATCACGCCGAAGCCGATCGCACCGCCCTCCAGCGCGACCACCAGCTCGCGCACACCGAACGCCGCCGGCACGACGGCCGCGAGCAGCAGCGCGGGATACACAAGCGTGTTCGGCACGCGCCGCGTGCGCAGATCGCTCCCCGCCATCACCGCGAGCGCGACGAGCGCCACCGCGTACCAGCTCGTGCGCCCCGCGCCGGCGTCGATCTCTGCGAGCACACCGAGCCCCACCCCGACGAGCGCTGCCGCCGCGAGCGCCTCGCGCACGCGCACCCGCGCGCCGATGCTCGACGCGCGCCCGAGCGCGAGTACCCCGGCGCTCATTGGAACGTCTCCATGATCTCGATCGCCAGCGGGCCGAGGATCAGAATGAACAGCGTAGGCACGATCAGGAAGATGATCGGGAACGTCATCTTGGCGGGCACCTTGCGCGCCTTCTCTTCCGCGAGCAGCTTGCGGCGGATGCGGATGTGGTGCGCCTGCGCGCGCAACACCGCACCGAGCGACGTGCCGCTCTCGTCCGCCTGGATCACAGCCGTCAGCATCGCCGTCAGGTCGGGCACGCCGCAGCGCACACCGATGTCCGCCAGCGCGAGGTGACGCGGGCGGCCGAGCGCCACCTCGCGCAACATGGTCCGAATCTCATCGCTGAGCGGGCCCGGCATGTCCTCGGCGACGCGCGCGAACGCCGCGTCGATGCTCATGCCGGCCTCGACGCAGGTCGTGAGCAGGTCGGAAGTGTCGGGCAGGCTGCGCCACACGAGCAGGCGGCGCCGGCGGCCGACGCCGCGCAGCCACACCAGCGGCGGCACGGCGCCGAGCACGAGCCCGCCGGCGACGCCGAACACCGCCGCGCCGGCCACCGGCGCCGCGCTGCTCACCGCAAGACCGGCGAACGCGCCCACGACCTGCGACACCAGCGTCACAGTCACAAAGCGATCGACGCTGAGCGGCGAGCCCGCGCTCGCCAACGACCGCGCGAGGCGGGCGCGCATGCCCGCGGGGAGCAGCATCGCCGCCCGCCCGCGTTCGCCCGCGCCGGCGGCCGCCACAGGACGCTCCGGCAGCACGTCGCCCGTACGCGCGAACTCCCGGCGCGCGCCCGCAAGCCGTGCCTCGGCGGCGCTCGTGCGTGGCCGCGCGAGTGCGATCAGCAATACGGCGACGGACAGTCCGGTAGCGACTGCGGCAAGCAATGGCAGCATGAACCCCTCCAGGCGAGCGCTAGTAATCCACCTGCACGATTTTGCGCAGGACGACGAACGCGAGTGCGTTCAGCACGCCGCACGCGGCGAGCAGCGCCCAGCCGGCCGGCGTGGTCCACAGCGCGCCCCAGATGTGCGACTGCATGGCCGTGAGCAGCAGTGCGATCGCGAGCGGGTAGCCGGAGACGATGCGCGACACGAGCCGCCCGTACGCCGTCACCGAGCGAATCTGCTGCCGCACCTCGATGCGTTCGCGCATGGTCTGCCCCAGGTTGTCCAACACCTCAGCGAGGTTCCCGCCGGAATGGCGCTGCACGAGGATCGCGGTGACAATCAGCTGCAGGTCGCGATCGCCGGCGCGTTCGAGCCAGTCGCGCAGGCACTCGTCCATCGGCCGGCCGAGCCGCACGTCGGTGAGCAGCCGGTCGAGGTCGTCCGCGAGCGGCGGGCCGACACGCCGCGCGGCTGTGTCGAGCGCCTGCAGCAGCGCGAACCCGGAGCGCACGGCGCTGGAGACGAGCGACACCATCTCGATGTACTGAAGCTGCAACCGCTCGCGGCGCTTGCTCGTCTTCCGGGCCATCCACGCGCGCGGCACCATGTAGGCCACGCAGCCAGCAAGCACGCCCGCAAGCCCGGGGAGCACGCTCCCCGGCGTGACCGCATACACGCCCGCGAACGCGACCGCTGCAAAGATGATACGCAGCAACGCGAACTCGCCGGGCGACAGCTGCGAGCCCGCCCGATGCAACATGAGCGCCGCTCGCTCCGCACGCGCGCCGCGCGTGAGCAGCCGCGACACAACCGTCGCGGCGGCACGACGCCGCTGCACGAGCGCATTGCCGGCGTGCGCCGTCTCGCGCGCACCGTCACCGCGCAGCGCCTGCAGCCGCGCCTCCATCGCCGCCTGCGGTTCGCCGACGCGGCGCCGCACGTCGAGCGCGCCGAACGCAAGCGCCGCCCCGGCCGCCAGCGCAGCGAACAGTGCTACGTCCATCGTTCGTCCGCCCCTTCGCTGAGGTACTGCGCGAGGTCGATGCCCACGGTGCGGAAGCGGTCCGCGAACGTCGGCATCAGGCCGGTCGGACGCAGGTGGCCCAGCACGGCGCCCTCCGCGCCGATGCCTTCGATCTTCAGCGTGAAGAGGTCCTGCATCGTCACCACTTGGCCCTCGAGGCCGGTGATCTCGGCCACCTGCACGACGCGCCGTGTGCCGTCGCTGAGCCGCGAAAGGTGCACCACGAGGTGCAGCGCAGAGCCCACCTGCTCGCGAATGGCACGGATCGGCAGCTCGTAGCCGGACATCAGCACCATGTTCTCGATGCGGCTCAGCGCGTCGCGCGCGGAGTTGGCGTGCACAGTGGTGAGCGAGCCGTCGTGGCCCGTGTTCATCGCCTGCATCATTTCGAACGCTTCCGCGCCGCGCACTTCGCCGACGATGATGCGGTCCGGCCGCATACGCAGCGTGTTGCGGAAGAGATCGCGCTGCGTGATTTCGTTGCGGCCCTCGATGCTCGGCGGACGCGCCTCCATCGCGATCACGTGCTTCTGCTGCAGCCGCAGCTCGGCGGGGTCCTCGATGGTCACGATGCGCTCGCGTTCGGGGATGTACTCCGAGAGCGAGTTGAGGAACGTGGTCTTGCCGGAGCCGGTGCCGCCCGACACGAGGATGTTCAGACGCATGCGCACGCACGCCGCGAGCAGCTCAGCAACCGCCGGCGACAGCGCGCCGAGCGCGATCAGGTCCGCCATGCGAAAGGAGTCATGGCGGAACTTGCGGATCGTCAGCACCGGACCGCGCGGGACCACCGGCGGGATCGCCGCGTTCACGCGGGACCCGTCGGCGAGCCGCGCGTCGACCATCGGCGACGACTCGTCGACGCGGCGGCCGATCGCGGAGGTGATGCGATCGATGATACGCATCACGTGCGCCGCGTCGCGGAAATGCACGGTGCTCTCGTGGATCACGCCGTCGCGCTCGAAGTACACCTCGTGCGGGTCGTTGACCATGACCTCGGAGATCGACGGGTCGCGTACGAGCGCGTCGATCGGGCCGAGACCGACGACTTCGTCGACGACGCGCGCGACGAGCTCCTCCTTCTCAGCGACGCCCTGGTGCGGGAACAGCTCTGCAACGACGGTGCGCGCGCCCGCCTCGACGGCGGCGCGCGCCTGCTGCGTGTTGAGCGCGGCCACCGCCTCGAGGTCGAAGCGCTCGAGCAGCTCGACGTGCACCTGCTCGACGAGCGCGAGCGCCTCGCCCGACGCATCGACCTGCTCCGCGGCGGTCTCGGCCGCCGTCGCCAACGGTCGTTCGTCCGCCGCGATGCGCGCGGCCTTCTCGTACAGCGTGGTCATGCAGTGCCTCCTATCGGCCCGGCAGCGCGATCAGCTTGAAGCGGCGGCGCGCGCCTTCGCTGTTGGCGTCGGCGATCCCAGCGATCGTGCGCGCGAGCGCGACGACGCTGCGCCCGCCCGCGCTCTCGTGCCCCCACTGATCGACGGTCTTGCCCAGCTGCGACTGGCGGTACAGGTTGCGGTCGTACGGCACGGTCCAGTAGATGGGGGCGCGCATCGACGCTTCGATGCTCGTCGCCGACACCTCGTCGGCGGGCGCCGGGTGGTTGACGATGAAGCGAATCTTGTCGGCGGGGAGCCCCGCACCCTCGAGCACGCGCAGCGCCTGCATGTTGTCGCGAATCGCCGCGACGTGCGGCGTGAGCACCCACAACACGAGCGAGGCAGCGTCGATCGCCGCGAGCGTAACCGGGTTGACGGCGGCGGCGAGGTCGATCACCACGTAGTCATGCGCCCGCGCCAGGCATTCGACGAGCGTCGCGAACTTCGCGGCGTCGACGCTGCTCCACGCGATCGGGTTCTGCGGCGGCGCGAGTACCCGCGCACCGCTGACGTGCGGCGCAAGGAAGCGCGACACGTCGGCCCCGGGGTTGCTCTCGAGCTCCTGCAGCAGATCCGTGATGTCGGCCGGTGCAGCGATGTCCATGTTCACGAGCACGTCGCCGAAGCTCGTGTCCGCGTCGATGATCACCACCGACTGCCCGACTTCGCTCGCGAGCGCCGCCGCCAGGTTCGTCGCGAACGTCGTCTTGCCGACACCGCCCTTCGCCGAGAACACCGTGAGCACGGTGCCGCGGAACCCGAGCGGACGACGCCCGCCGGACAGCCGTCGCCGCCGCTCCTCCTCCCACCCGAGCACGCCCTGCACGGCGGCGACCAGCGGCTCGCGGTGGAGCGGCCGCACCAGGAAATCGCGCACGCCCGCGACCATCGCCTTGCGCACGGTCTCCACGTCGTCGCGGGTGGAGTACACGATGATCGGCGTTTGCGGCAGCGCGTTGAGCAGCGCCTCGATCGTCTCGAGCGGGCGCACGAGCGGGTCCTCGAGCGCGCACAGGATGGCGTCCGGCGCCAGCGCAACGGCCTGGCTCACCGCCTCCGTACCGAACGAGGCTTCGCCGACGACCTCCATATCGGCAGGGCCGAGCAGCTTGCGTAGTCCGAAACGGACGTCCGCATCCTGGTCAACGATCAGCACCTGGATGGCTGATGGCATGTCGAGTTCCTTCCGATATCGCGGCGGCGTGTAGGCGGGAGTTAGCGGGGCCGCCGGTCCGCGGGCAGCACGCCCAGCGACAACAGGTCGACATGCGGGACGTCGACCGTGCGGTCGTCTTCGTACGCGCGGAGTGACAGCCACAGCTTGCCGTGCTGCTCCGCGAGCGCCATCAGCGCGGCCTCCGCGGGCGTGAGCGCGAGCGTGACCGTGCGCGCCTGCGGCTGCGCCTTCGCCTCGGTGGGGCGCACGCCGCGTGCGTCGACGCTCGCCGTGACCGCGCCGGCGGCCGGCGTCGCGGTCGCGCTCACCGCCGGCGGCACGACCTCTTGCGCCGCCTGCGCGACGGCGAGCACTTCGATGTTCTGCAGTGCCGTGACAGCCTTCTCAGTGCCGGCCAGCTCCTTGTCGAACAGCGCGATCACGTCGATGCGGTCACCCGCGATGAGCATGCCGCCGATCGCGCTCGGTTCGCTGATGGTGATGCTGACGCCGCGCTTACCGGGCGGCACGACGAAGCTCAGGCTG
>CAMDBZ010000050.1 GCA_945889565.1 Thermoflexus hugenholtzii JAD2
GGCGGCTGCAGCGGCGGGGGGGTCGGGCCTAATGGTGCTCGTGCTCGCAGACAACCGCGACCAGCGCCAGCGGCAGCTCGTGTTCGACATCCACGAGCGGCTGGTCCAGGACCTCGACGTGCGACAGCTCGACGAGCTGTCCGGCGAGCACGCGCGCGCCGAGGTGATGCGCGCCGCCGCGGCCGTGCTGGACGAAGTCCAGCCGCTGCGCGGGGCCGCGAAGGAAGAAGTGTTGGGCGCCGTCGTGAACGAGGTGCTCGGCTTCGGCCCGCTGCAACCGCTGCTCGACGACGTCGATGTCAGCGAGGTGATGGTCAACGGGCCCACCGAGGTGTACTGCGAGCGCGCCGGCGTGCTGTACGAGACCAGCGCGCATTTCCGCGACGCCGCGCACATCCGACGTATCGCGGACCGCATCGTGTCGCCGCTGGGGCGGCGGCTCGACGAGGCCTCGCCGATGGTCGACGCGCGCCTGCCGGACGGCTCGCGCGTGAACATCGTGATCCCGCCGGTGGCCGTGAACAGCCCGACGATCACCATCCGCAAGTTTCGCGCGGGCGGGTTCGGCGTGGAGGAGTTGATCCGCTTCGGCTCGCTGACGCAGGAGGTGGCCGCGTTCCTCGAGGCCGCGGTGGTGTCAAAGGTGAACATCGTGATCTCGGGCGGCACCGGCTCCGGCAAGACTACGCTGCTCAACGCGCTGTCGAGCTTCCTGCCGGAGGACGAGCGCATTGTCACCATCGAGGACCCTGTCGAACTGCAGTTGCGGCAGCGGCATGTCGTCACGCTGGAGGCGCGGCCCCCCGGCACGGACGGCAAGGGCGAGGTCTCGCAGCGCGACCTCGTGCGCAACACGCTGCGCATGCGCCCCGACCGCATCGTGCTCGGCGAGGTGCGCGGCGCCGAGGCGTTCGACATGATGCAGGCGATGAACACGGGCCACGAAGGCTCGATCACCACGGTGCACTCCAACACCCCGCGCGACGCGGTGTCGCGCATCGAGAACATGATCATGATGGCGGGGTTCGAGCTGCCGATCCGCGCGATCCGCGAGCAGATCGCTTCCGCGCTGCACCTGGTGGTGCAGGCCGCGCGCATGACGGACGGCAGCCGCCGCGTGACGCAGGTCACGGAGGTCACCGGGCTCGAGGGCGACGTGGTGTCGCTGCAGGACATCTTCACGTTCGTGCACCGCGGGACGGACGCAAACGGCAAGCTGATGGGCGCGCTGGAAGCGACCGGCGTGCGGCCGAACATGGCGGACCGCTTCATCCAGTACGGGATGGGCGATCCCTGGACGCCGATCTTCGCCGGCAAAGGGGCCAGCGGGTGGTAAGCGTTGCGGCGCTGCTGGTGGCGCTTGCGGCGGGCGGCGCGGTGGCGTCGGCGGTGGCGGCCGGTGGCATCCTGGTCTGGCTGCCGCGCGTGCGTATGCGCCGGCGCGTCCACGCAGTGGCCGGGCGCGTGCCGCTCGACGCGATCCACCAGGCGAGCCAGACGCTGCTGCGCGACCGCCGTGCCTCGCAGTTCGGATTCGTCGACGGGTGGTTGCAGCGCCGCAAGAACAGTGCGCGCACGCGCCTGCGGTTGGAGCAGGCCGGCATCCCGTTGCGCGCCGGCGAATTCGTGCTGCTGCGCGTGCTGCTGTTGCCGCTGTCGACGTTCCTCGGCTTCACGCTCGGGAACGCCGCGCACGACTCGCTGGTGCTGGCGCTCGGCACGGCGGCCGGCGCGGCGGCGGGCGCGTTCGGCCCGCTGCTGTACGTCCGCCAGCGGATCGCCCGCCGGCGCTCGCGCATCGAATCGCAACTCGTCGAGATGACCGAGCTCATGGCCGCGTCGATGGAGGCGGGCGTCGGCTACCTGCAATCGCTCGTCAGCACGATGGAGCAACTGGAGCCGCCGCTGTCGACGGAGCTGCGCCGGCTCACCGACGAAGTGCGGTTGGGCGGCGACATGGACGACGCGCTCGACACGCTGAAGCAGCGCATCGATTCGAAGGACTTCGACGTGCTGGCCACGGCGATCGGCATCCAGCGGCAGAACGGCGGCAACCTGGCGGGCATCCTCAAGGGCGTCGCGCAGACCGTGCGCGATCGTCAGGGCTTTCGCCGCGAGGTCGCCGCGCTCACCTCGCGCGAGCGGTTCTCGGCGCTGATTATCGCGGCGCTGCCGTTCCTGCTCGTGGCCGGGCTGATGGCGATGCTGCCGGAGACGTACGGGCTGCTGTTCAGCGAGCCGATCGGGCGCGTCGCTGTGATCGCGGCGTGCGTGCTCGACACGATCGGCTACATGGCCATCAAGAAAGTATCGAGGATCGACGTCTGATGCCGCTGCTCATCGCGCTGCTTGCCGGGGCCACGGTGTGCCTGCTCGTGTACGCTGCGCTGCATCGTGCGCCGGCGGGCTCCGTCCGGGAGCGCGTGGACCGGCTGCGTGGGCCGGCAGAGCGCGTGGACCCGTACGAGGCATCGTTCCACGCGCGTGTGATCGGGCCGGCGGCACGCCGAGTCGGCGCGATCGTCGGCGCGCTGCTGCCCACCCAGGTCGCCGGGGCGATCCGCGAGCGGTTGACGCGCGCAGGCCTGGAGATGCCGGTGACGAAGTTCGTCACCGCGTGGGCGGCGTTCGCACTGCTGCCACCCGCCGCGATCGGCACGCTCAACGTGCTGGGCGGCTCGCTTACGCTCATGCTCGCGGGCGTGCTCGCGGCGTGGACGGGGGTGGGGGCGTATATGCCCTGGCTGCTGCTCCGGCGGAAGGGGCAGCGACGCGTGCGTGCCGTCGACCGGGCGCTGCCGGACGCCGTCGACTTGATCGTGACGGGGCTCGAGGCCGGGCTGAGCCTGCAATCATCGATGCTCACCCTGGCCGTGCGCGCCGAGGGGCCGATCGGGGACGAGTTCCGGCGCCTGGCGCGAGAGACGAGTCTGGGTCGCGCGCGCTCCGAGGCGCTGTCGGCGATGGCGGAGCGCACCGGGTCGCGCGAGATGCGCTTGCTGGTGCGCGCGATCGTGCAGGCGGAGTCGATGGGGCTCTCGATCGGGCCGGTGTTGCGCAACCAGGCGCGGGACGCGCGCACGCGCCGTCAGCAGCTGGCGCGCGAGCAGGCGGGGAAGATCCCCGTGAAGATCACGATCCCCACCGTGCTGTTCATGTTCCCCACGCTGTTCCTGCTGCTGCTGACGCCGGTGGCGCTGAACGCGATGGCGATGTTCAGCGGGAAGTGAGCCGCGGCCGCCGGGAGCGCCTGTGCGGTGCGCGTGCGACTGGCGGGTGCGCACTCACGACGCGTCGCACTCCTCGGCGTTCGCGGGCGCGAGCCTGATACCGCTGCCGATCACGTAGTAGCCCACGTGGCGCGCGCAGCGGCGGATCAGCGCGCGCTCGATCATGCCGTGCAGCAGCGCGTCGCTGTCGATGTCGGGCCCGTACTGCGCGGCGAACGCGCCCGGCGCGGACGCCTTGAGTGCGGTCGCCATCGCCTGCAGGTCCGCCCACGGCACGCCGACGCACGGCGCGTCGGCCGGCGAGCCCGCGCTCATGGCGCGCGCCGCGTGCCGGTGTGCGCGCGCTCGCCGCTCGTCGTCTGCGTGTGTGTGCGTACGGGCGCGCGCGTCACACGCCGCCGCGGGCTAGGCGGAGGCAGGCGTCAGGCTCGAATAGCGCCGGAACATCTCGATGAAGTGGTCGACCTCGGCCATCTGCTGCTCGTGCTGCGTGATCTCGTTGCGCAGCGCCTGGATGCGACCCTCGTGCGACGCCTTGTCGGACATCGCCATCTGCAACACGCGGTCGTCGCTCATCTTCCCCCCCACCATCTTCTGCTCGCTGCCCTCCGACGGGCGTCAGTCTAGCGCACGCGCGGGCGGGCACGCGCAGGGTACGGCCTCGTGCCGTGTAGCGAGGGTCAAGCTGGCGTTCGATCGTCGTCGAGGGGCGCCTCGATCGCGGCGTCGGCCTCGCTACGCGACATATCGCTCGACGACGACGTGGCGTCACGCGTCGCCATCGCCGCGTCGTCGCGCGCGCTGTAGCGCCGATAACGGACCACGAACGCCGCCGCCTCGTCCGCCTGCGCGCGCGCGCGCGCCAGCTCGTCGTAACGCTCGCGGAGCCCGGCGAGCAGCCGCTCGCGCTGCGCGACGGTCTCCGCGCGGGTCGCCTCGACGGCCGCCCGCGAGGACACGACCCCGAGCGGCGGATGCTCGAGCTGGCCGTGCTCCCAGATCGCGATGCCGTCGCAGCGGACGCATTGCGACCACGACACCGCGGGCCGCGCGCGCGCCGTGAGCCAGCGTTGGAGGGCAAGCGCGCCGCAGCGCGGGCAGGCGTCGTGCACGGAGGCGGCGATCAGGTCTGCGCTCAACATCGGTCGCACCACACTCCACCGCTGCGCGGGCGTCGCGGCTCGAAGGTTCGCGCGTCCGCGATGCGCCGGGGTGGACCAACCGTGGGGCGGTCGCGGCGGGCGTGGCGCGTTTCGAGCCGCAACGTAGACGACGACCGGGCGGCGGCTGCCGGCCCTCGGGCGGTGCACGAGTGCTCAACGAGCACTCGCTCGCCAACTGGTACCACGTGCTCGTGGTCATGCAATGCAGGGAGGCGAGCATGTTGCCACGTACGGACGCTGGTGTCATTTCTGCGCTCACGGCGCTCGTCATCGATGACGACGACGGCGTGCGGCGGCTGATCGAGCAACGCCTGGGGGACGCGGGGATGGCGACGGCGTCCGCGCGCAACGGCGCCGACGCGCTGGCGCTGCTGCGCGCGATGCACGCCGATGTGATCGTGCTCGACCTTGTGATGCCCGTGATGGACGGTCGCGAGTTCCTGCGCGAGCTGCGCGCGCGCGGGGACACGACGCCGGTGCTGGTGCTCGCGGTCGACCCGGAGCACGGCGGCGAGCCGGAGCTGGGCGCGGCCATGCTCAAGCCGTTCGACCCGGACGGGCTCGTTCTGCGCGTGCAGCAGCTCGCGCTGAACCGCTGAGTCGCCGGCAACGGGCCGGAAGGTGAGTTTGTGTGATTACGCGTGGCGATCGTTGACAAGATGTTGGCGTTCAGATACAAGGACGCCCCATAAGTACGCCTGCGAGTCGGTGGTGGAGTTATCGTTCCAATGCGCACCAACAGCCGCAACGAATCGCCGACCTGGGCGCCGATTGGACAGCTCCGCGTGCAGGACGGGCCGCGCGAGACGGTGCGTTGCCCCGAGTGCGATGGGGAAGGCGCGCACGTCTACTACAACTGGGACGACACGGACCCCGTGTACCGGCCGGAGCGCTGGTCCCGCGAGACGTGCCGCATGTGCCAGGGCTGGCGTACCGTGCGCCGGCCCGCGCGCCAGGGCGAGGCGGCCCAGAGCGGCGGGGCATAGCTAGCGCCAGCTTCGGCCGGGCAGCATGATCGCTGGCGTGCCATCGCCGCTGCCTTCGGACATCCCGACCGGCGTCCCAGCTGGGATCGACGTGCGGACGCAAGTCCCGCTCGCGCGGCACACGTACCTGCGCATCGGCGGGCCCGCGCGCTTCTTCGCCGAGCCGCACTCGCTCGACGAGGTGGCGCTGCTGTTCGCGTGGGCGCGGTCGGTGCCGGTCGCCGTGCGGGTGCTCGGCGGTGGTTCGAACATTCTCGTGGCGGATGAGGGCGTCGACGCGCTGGTGATCACGCTGCGCCGCGCGTGCGGCCAGGTGCGCTTCGATGGCACGCGCGTGACGGCGGGTGCTGCGGTGATGTTGCCCGCGCTCGCTCGCGCCGCCGCGGCAGAAGGGTTGAGCGGACTCGAGTTCGCGGTCGGCATCCCCGGCTCGTTGGGCGGGGCACTGCAAACGAACGCGGGCATCGGCGACGGGCGCAGCATCGGCCCGCTCGTCGACAGCGTCGACGCGCTCGGCGCGCGCGGGCCGCTGACGCTGTCGCGGGAGGAGCTCCGCTTCGGCTACCGTGAGAGCAGCCTGCGCGGCGCCGGCGTGATGGTCACGGCCGCGACGCTGCAGCTGGGTCCGCGCCCGCGCGAGGCGATCGAGGCAGAGATGCGGCGCCTGCTCGCCGTACGTGCGGCGGCGCAACCGACGGCGCAGCCGAACGCGGGCTCTGTGTTCCGCAACCCGCCGGGCGACCACGCGGGCCGGCTGATCGAGGCGGCAGGGTGCAAGGGCCTGACCGTTGGCGGCGCCCGCGTGAGCGAGCTCCACGCGAACTTCATCGTGCACGACGGCGGCGCCACCGCGCGCGACGTCGCCGCGCTCATGCGCGAACTGCAGGAGCGCGTGCAGGCGCACGCCGGCATCTCGCTGGTGCCGGAGATCGAGTGGTGGGGGCCCGCGCCCGCGCCGGCGGCGTTCCCCGCCCCGCCGAGCGCGGAGCTCGAGGAGTGACTAGCCGGCGCGCTCCGTGGGCGCTCGCGGCTCGCTGCGCAGCGGGCGTGGTACGCGAGGCTCGGCGGGGCGTCGGCGGTCGAAGCGGTAGCCCTCGCCGCGCGCAGTCTGCAGCACCCAGCCGGCACTCCCGAGCTTGGCGCGCAGACGCGACATAACTACGCGCAGCCGTTGCGCGTCGGCGTCCGGGTCGGCGCCCCACGCGGCGGCGATCAGCTCGGCGGCGGGCACGACGCGGCTCGCGCCTGCGGTCAGCCGCTCGAGTAGCCGCCAGTCCGTGGCGTTGAGCTGGACGAGCATCCCATCGACGCGGGCGACGCGGTGGCGGATGTCCAGCTGCAGGCCTTCCTGGGCGGCGATGGCTGCGCCGGAGCTGCGGCGCACGCGACGGAGCACCACGCCCACGCGGGCGGTCAGCTCCTGCGGGTCGAACGGCTTCGTGACGCAGTCGTCGGCGCCCAGCAGCAGTCCGCGCAGTCGTTCCGGGTCGTTCGCGTCGGTGGCGAGCAGAATCACCGGGACGTCGACCTGCCCGTGGAGGGCCAGCATGAACTGCACGCCTGGCCCGTCCGGCAGCTGCGTGGCCACCGCGGCGAGGTCCGGGTGCACCTTCTGCACCGTGGCGAGCGCCGAGGCGGCGTCCGCGGCGTGCAGCACGCGGAAGCCGTGCCGTTCCAGCTCGCCGCGCAGCAGCCGCGCGTATGCCGGGTCCGGGTCCACCACGAGCACCAGCGTCTCGACGGCCATCGTTCACCGCGCCGCGGGCGCGCCTCCTGTCCTAGGTGTCGGCTCTCAGCTCCGGATCCCGTAGGGGCGCGGCGCGTGGGTATGCGGAACGCGGCGGGGCCGGTGGGCCTGAGCGCACGGTTGGCCGCGGCATGAATTGGGGTCGGCCCCGACAGGCGCGTGCCGGCCTGTGGCCTACCCTGAATCGGGAGCCGCCATGCTGATGCTCGTGTGCACGCCGGACCCGCAGGCCGCCGAGGCGATCTCGCGCTCGCTGCGGGCGGCCGGGTACAGCGCGATCGCCACAGTCTCGGTCGAGCGCGCGATCGAGGTCGTGCGGCGAGCCGCGTCGACGCTCGACGCGGTCATCCTCGACGTCGCCCTGGGCGACGACGCGTGCAGCAGCACGAGCGTCGCCATCAGTGCGCTCGCGCCCTGCCTCGAGGTGGTGATCGCCGGCGAGCCCACGCGTGAGGCGGCCGAAGGTTTCGCGACGGCCGCGATCGCGTTCGACGCGCTCGTACCGCACATGCACGCGCTCGCTGCGGCGCGTTCCGGCCAGCGGATATAGTCCTCAGTCCTTCCCGGTCCGGTCGTCTGTCAGCCGAGTGGATCCCGCACGCGGCGCTATGCTGCGGGCGGAGGGTGACGATGCGCGGCCTCGGGGCTCGGCGGAGCATGGCCGCGCTGCAACTGATCCTCGGCGTGATCGCGTTCGCCGCGCTCGTCTGGCGTGTCGACCTCGGCTCCGCGTTGCAGCGGCTGCCGCAGGTGGAGCTGGCGTGGGCGCTGCCCGGCCTGCTGTTGTTCACGCTGTCGAAGGCGCTGCACGCGCTGCGCTGGCGCCACATGCTGCGACGCCGCCAGCTCGCGTGGCGGCCGCTCTTCGGGCTGTTCCTCGTGTCGAATCTCGTCAACGCGTTGATCCCGTTCCGAGCGGGTGACTTGCTGCGCATCGAGCTGCCGAGCCGGCGCTTCGGGCTGCCGCGCGCGGAGCTGGCCGCGACGGTGCTGGTGGTGGAGTCATTGCTGGACGGCGTGGCGTTCGTTGTGTTGCTCGCCGTCGGACTGCTCTTCGTCGATCTGCCGCGCGAGCTGCAGCTGCCGCTGTTCGCGGTCGCGAGCACCGTGCTCGCGCTGTTCGCCGTGAGCGCGGGTGCCGCGCGCGCCGGTCGCCGCTGGGACGCCGAGCGCGTGCGCCGGCTGCTGCGCCTGCCGCGGGGCGGCGGCGAACGCGTCGCGCGCGTCGTGAACGAGGCGTTCGCCGGGATGGCCGCGCTCAGCACGCGTCGCGACCTGGCGGTCGCCGTGGTGCTCTCCATCGGCGCCTGGCTGGTCGAGGTCATCATGTACTGGATGATGGCGCAGGCGTTCGACGTGCACCTGTCGTTCGGCGAGGCGTTGTTCGTGACGGTGGCGGCGAACCTCATCGTCGCCGTGCCGATCACGCCGTGGGACATCGGACCGTACGAGGTGGCGGTCACCGAAACGCTGGCGCTGATCGGCGTGGAGCGCGCGACGGCGTCGAGCTACGCGGTCGGGTCACACGTGCTGCTGCTCGCGTGGATCGGCATCACGGGGGCGCTGGCAATGTGGACCCTGCAGCTGCGGCCACGCGACGTGCTGCGTCCGCGCGCGAGCCCACAGCCTGAGTCAGTGGACCACTAGCGCCCACGCGCAGCCGGCGGCGATCGCCGGCCCGAACGGCATCGTCATGCCGCGCCGCATGCCGCGTTCGACGATGAGCGCGATCGCGAGCGCGCCGCCCGCGAGCGACATCGCGAGCAGCAAGTCTGGCACGCTCGGCAGGGTCACGGCCGCGCCGGCGTACGCGAGCAGCTTCACGTCCCCCATGCCGAACCCGCCTCGCGCCGCGATCGCGAGCAGGAGGCCGATGCCGCCGGCTGCGAGCGCGCCGAGCGCCGCGAGCACGAGCACGCTATCGAGCGCCGAGGCCAGCGCGAACGCGGTGCCGCCGAGCGTGAGCCAGTTCGGGATGCGCCGCGAGCGGAGGTCGGTGACCACTGCGATCGCGAGCGGCACCGCGAGCAGCGGCGCGCGCAGCTCGACGAGCAGCCATGCGACCAGCAACCCGGCGAGCAGCCCGACGACCGCGCCGAGCAGCACGCGCTGCCCCGCGGTGCGCT
>CAMDBZ010000051.1 GCA_945889565.1 Thermoflexus hugenholtzii JAD2
GCATATCTGCCCGGCGGCTTTGGATGGGAGCTTTCTCTAACCTCCCATCCATCCGTCAGCCTCGGGGCGCCAACGAGAAGGTGCACCTGAAGCGCAGGCCGCTGGGCTCGCGGTTTATCACAGGCGAGCGTTCACGCCGATGTTCGTTCAATGGTAGCGAAAAGTTCACCAGCCTGATCAATTATCGGCACTGATCCGCATATTTCCGCACGCTCTGGCGACGCGATGATCTGTGCATCGACGGCCCGCAGCAGCAACTGGAAGCCCTCGTCGTCTGAGCGGTCGATGTAGGCGCGCATGTGCGCCAGCACGTGTTCAAGCCGCGCGCTGTTCGTCGAAACGTAGCGGTCATCGACCGGCGTGCGTGGCGAAAGCTCGCGCTGCCTGGCTTCGAGTGCCCAGCGTCGGTCCGCCAGTGACTGCGACTCCGCCGCGAGCACACTCTCGGGCAGCTCGCCTCGCGTGTAGAGCTGCGCGAGGCGGCGCTGTCGCCGCTCGACGTCTTCAAGCTCAGCCAACACGGCTGCGAGATCGCCTGACGGCGCGCTGGCCTCGGCCGCCGCACGCCGCGCCTCATCGAGCACACGCTCGGGCGATGCGAGCAGATCGCTGAGCGCGCCTTTCACGGCCGCCTCGAGTCGCTCCTGGCGGACGTACCGAGATGCGCACTTCGAGTCTGTGGGCCCGCTCGTTCCGTTGATGCAGCGGTAGTAGTGGTACCGGGCGCGATTCACCGCGTGGCCAGTCATCGGCCCACCGCATTCCGCGCAGCGCAGGCGTCCGCGCAGCGAGTACACGCGCGTCGGCTCGCGTCGACGCTGGCGCTCGGGATCCTCCAGCCGGATCCGAGCGCGCTCGAAGAGCTCGCGGGAGATGATCGGCGGGGTCGCGCCCTCGATCTCGATCCACTCCGACTCGTCGCGCTCCTCGACCCTGCGAACCCAGCGGCCGCGCAGGGGATCGCGCACCTTCTTGGCGATCGTGCGTCGGTAGATCGAGCGGCCTGTGTACGTCTCGTTGAGCAGCACACGTCGCACAGTCGGGGCGAACCAGCGCCCGCCTTCGAATGCCGTGGTGCCCTCGGTGTTCAGCCGCTTGGCGATCCCGTGACACGTCCCGTTGGCGACAAAGTCGGCGAAGATGCGCCGCACGACCTCCGCCTGCGCGTGATCAACGTGACGCTTGCCCGAGGCCGTGTCGTAGCGATAGCCGTAAATGCCGGTGCCGGTTGCCTGTGGGAGCTGGCCGTTGCGGGCGCGCTCCTCCTTGCCACGCATCGTGCGCTCGGCGATCTTCTCGCGCTCGACCTCGGCGATGAACGCTCGCGCCGCGAGGATGAAGCGGCCGATCGCGGTGTCCTCAAACCGCTCCGTGACGAACTCGAGTTGAGCGCCCGCCTGCTCCACTTCGTCGAAGAGCACGCTGATGTGGTTCTGGTTCCGCGACAACCGGTCTGCTTCAGCACGCGGAGCAGGCAGTTGCCGATCGCGACGAACTCACGGCCGCTCTCACCGATGCGGTGAGGCGTGGTCGGTTCGACCCGGAGCGCCTCCGTACGATGGCGAAGGAGTACGGCTCCCGCGACACGCAGGCGCGAGTGGCATCAGCGCTCCGTGCCGCCGCAGCCCAAGCTGCGTAGCTCTCGATGGCGTTCATCCACGAGGAGTGCGACTTCGACGACCTGCTCCGCATCGTCGCCGAACGGCACGGGCCGAACGCCCTTGCGAGATCACGGCCTGGATGCCGTCAGGTATCCGTCGCCGGGGGCTCCCACCACGTCTGAGGGCGGTACGCGCCCGGCGCCCCGAGGTGTCGCCAGAAGCGAGTGAGCCCGGGGAACGGGCGGTCGTCCTTCATGAAGGCCGGGACGTCATCGCTCGTTGACCTGCTCGTGTGCCAACCGCTGCGCTGCACAGCGACCTCGAAGCTGTCGAGCAGGAACGCGTGTGATTCGGGCTCAACGGCCAGCACCGCGCGCGCTGGCCCTCGGGGCAGCGGACCTGCGTCAGCCCCAGAAGATGCCGGTCGGATCAGCCTCGATCTCGTTCAGCAGCCTGCCCACCTGCCGAGTCGCCCGCGTCGGGTACGCGTGCCAGCGTCCGTTGCGGTCGGCCGCGTAGAGGCTCCACGTGCCGGCCGTGTCGTCGTAGCGGAGTTGCGCTACCGGGCTGCGAGTCCACTCCGTCCCCCATTCCGGCTTCCAGGGCGGCCGGCACTCACGGATCGTCACCGAACGCCCACGCACGTCTACCTCGATGCGGATCTCGTCTGCGAACTGCGGTGGCACGCGACCGGCGCAGTAGCGTCGGATGCGCTCGAGATCGAGCTCGGGAAGCACGGAGCGGCGCGCCATGGCCGGAGATTACGACAGTCGCACCGGACGGGGCGAGCCTGCCAGACGGCGCCGAGCCAGTGCCACAGGTGTCTGGGAGCACAACACCCGGCGCGTATCATGCGCCGCATGAGCCAGCTGACGCTGCTCGGGTCATCCGCGGAGCCCGCGGCGTCGGCCGGGGTCGTGCTGGCGGACGCGCGGACTATCCTCACGCCGGCCTCTGGCTTCATTCGCAAGTACCGCTACACCCTGAACCCCTACTCGGGCTGCCGGTTCGCCTGCGAGTATTGCTACGCGCGGGCGTTCGCACCGACGCCGGAGAAGCGCTGGACGTGGGGCGACTGGGTCACCGCGAAGCGCAACGCCGCGGCGCTTATCACCAAGGCCTGCCGCGACGAGACGCTTATCACCAAGGCCTGCCGCGACGAGACGCTGCAGTCGGGCGACGCCGTGTACATGTCGAGCGCGACCGACCCGTATCAGCCGGCCGAGCAGCGCCTGCGCCTCACCCGCTCCATCATCGAGACGATCCTTGCGGAGGGCGTGCAGCCGCGGCTCACGGTGCAGACACGCAGCCCGATCGCCGCGCGCGACATCGATCTGTTCCAGCGCTTCGACCGCGTCCGCGTGAACTTCACGATCACGACCGATTCCGAACGCGTGCGGCTGCGCTACGAGCCCAGCGCGCCGGCGATCCACACGCGGCTGCGGGCCGCCCGCGCGCTGGTCGATGCCGGCATCCCGATCGGCGTCTCGATCAGCCCGATGCTGCCGATCGAGGATATCGAGGCCTTCGCGGCCACGGTGGCGGATCTCGGCGCCGCGGAGTACGTCTCACAGTTCATGGACCCGCCCGGCCCCGCGTTTGTCGCCGGCACGCCGCCCGCCACGCTGCGCATGGCGCGTGAGGACCGGTGGGGACTCCGGGAGTACGAGGCGGCACGCGCGGTCATCCAGCGAGCGCTCGGCCCGGGCCGGCGCTTGCTAGAGGGTGATGAGGGATTCGCTCCAGTGGAGTCAGGCCCGAACTGATGCTGACAGAGCCTGAGCGCGCGCGTCCGACGTACAAAGACCGCATCGTCGTGGACCCGGCGATCCTCGTGGGGAAGCCCATCGTGCGAGGAACCCGCATTTCCGTTGAACTGGTGCTCCGCCGAGAACCCGGACGTCCATGACCTACTTGCAGCCTACCCAGGCCTATCAATCGACGACGTGCAGGCCTGTCTCGCGTACGGCAGGGCTGTCATGATCGGTGAAGCGGGGCGGGCTCACTGAGACCCCTTCAGTCGGTCGAGTTGCGCCTCGCACGCAGCGGGTAAGTCGGGCGGCGGGTCACCGATCTCTTGTAGCGCCGTCGTGATCGCCTGGGGGGCGCCGTCGATCACCGCGCTGACCGCCTCCGTGGCGCGGGCCCTCGACAGCCCCCAGCCGATCGCCTCGCTGATGATGCGGTCCGAGGTGACGCGATCGATCCGCTGGATCGAGTCGATGTACATCGCCATGTGGTCGGTCAGACCAAGCGCGCGATACGCGATGGTGGACATCAGGTCATACAGCGGCGCCAGCTGCAGGCCTCCATCCTCGTCGTGTAGCAACGAAAAGTTCTTGCCGTGCGCATCCCCGTTCCCCAGCAGGACGTTCAGCGTGACCGTCGCGGCCAGCACATCGAGTGCACGGGTATCTCCGGTGCTCCCAAGCGTCGCAGCGACTTGCTTGAGTGAGGGGCCCCCGTCCTCCTGGTATTTCTTCGCAGGCGGGATGCCGAGCGCCTGGCAGACGTCTTCCTGGTGCACTCGGAGCACCGTCCCGTCCTCGAGCACTTGCCGGTCGTACCGCTCGATCACGAGCAGTTCTCGCCCCGCGATCGTGACGACCTCCACGTTCGCGGCCGCCAGTCCGAGGTGCTGCGCGACGCGCATGCAGAACGCTTCGTTCTGCACCGTCCTCGGGTAGGTCGGGTGTTGAGGTTTCAAGATGTGGGTCGATGGGGTCCCGTCAACGGGCCGGCCCCAGACGCCGCCCGGCATGCGGGTCAGCAACAGCTTGTCCTGCACGCCGGCCAGCGAGAGCCGCACTCGCCCTCCGACGCCCAGGGGGCGCACGCGCAACCCCTGGACCAGGGCGACCAGCTCCTCCTCTGACAGAGGCGCGGCTGTGAGCGTGGTCGATACGTCGGGCGGCGGTGAGCCCTCTGGAATGACAACGAGGGCGCCGGCGCAGTCCTGCCCGAGCACGCCCAGCAGTCCGAAGGTGTCGCTCGCGAGCAGGTCGAACTGCGCCGCGATCGCGGCTCGCGCTTCGCCTTCGGGCAGCAGCCCATCGAGGAACGCTCGCGTCACGCCATTGGGGAACGGCTCGCTAACGAGCGGGAGGCTCACCGACAGTAGCGGCGTCCCCGGCGCGTAGCGATCGAGTGCCTCCTCGGTGTAGGAGAGCCGGAGTCGGCCGGCTCGCCCCTGGTCCACGATCGCGATCCTGGCCCCGTGCAGCCACACCTCGAGGCCCGGCACGGTCACCACTCCGCTTTCTGGAGCGTGATCCTGACCCCGAGCTCGCGCAGGACTCGGAACAACCGGCGCACCTGCTCTGTTTCGATTCCCTGCTCGAGGCCCGAAAGGTAGCTCCGGTTGATCCCGGTCCGCTCGGCGAGCTGGGCTTGAGTGATCCCAGCGGTTGCTCGGTAGTGCCTGATGGCCGCGCCGAGGGACTCCGGGGAGTAGACGCGGAATGGCTGTTCGTCCGCCATCACTGCCTCCTGTTCGGATATGACAACATCGTACACTTGTGGCATCGAGTCCGCACATCCAGACATTCAGCAGAATGAGGCGCAGTGTCTGGAAATCCCGACGTGTGGAAGCCGGAGGAGTGGTCCGCGACGCTCCGGTACCAAGGACAGCCGTACTGCTAATTGCAGTACAATCGTGCCATGCCGATCCGCGAGGCGCTCATCATCGAATCCGGTGGCGAGCGCTTCCGTTTCTACTACGACCTGGAGGTGCCGGAGCTGCTCCACGTCACGTTGAGGCACGGGACGTCACCGGAGGACGCGATCCACGCGTTCTTCGAGGGCGAGACGAGCGCGTGGGACGAAGCACGCGCGCGCTTCGAGACCGTGGCCGAGACGCACCGCCTCTACTGGACGCGCCACGCACACGACCAGTCGGTGATCGTCATCAGTTGCTTCGAACGGGAGGAGGAATAATGGCCAGGCCACGCAAGCCGCTTGATATCAAGGTCGTCGCCGAGCGCGTCGAGGAAGACGCCGACATCTCCGAGGTGGTCTCGCGCCTGGAGGCGGAGGCGGACCGTGAGCTCGCCACGCGCAGCGTGACGCTGCGCTGGGGTAGAGGGCAGATCGCCGTCGTCAAGCGGGCGGCGGCCATCCTCGGCGTGCCGTACCAGACCTACCTCAAGCAGGTCGTGTTTCGGCAGGCGGTGGCGGACATCGAGCATGCCGAGGCCGTGCTCGCCCCCGATCCTCACGTCAAGGGTGCTGCCCGACGGTCTCGGCCGCGCGCGAGCTGATGCGGTGGAGCGCCGTTGGGCGTCGCGGTGCATGAGTGTCAGCGCAGCGACACCACGAGCGCGAACGGCAGCGAGATCTCGTCGCTTCCGACGTGAGATGCCGATGTTTGTACAGTGGTGAGGAACGACACCGTCAGAGCTATGCGGGATGACGCCCTCAAGCACTCCTGACGTCCCCTTCTCGGTCCGTCGCACGCGAACGGACAGTTGAAGCGTCTCTGCAGTTCTTGTCGAGCGGGCCTGCGTCCATCGGTACCACCCGAGCTATGCTGCAGCGAAGCGCCGTCGGGCGCGCGCTGCGGGGAGTTGCCGTGCCGGTCGATCCGCTCGACGTAGACTGGTGGCGCGAGGCCGTCATCTATCAAGTCTATCCGCGTAGCTTCGCCGATGGCGACGGGGACGGCGTGGGCGATCTGCGCGGCGTGATCGCGCGCCTCGACTACCTGAACGACGGCAGCGAACGCTCGCTTGGCGTCGACGCGATCTGGGTCTCGCCGGTGTATCCGTCGCCGATGGCGGACTTTGGCTACGACGTGGCCGACCACTGTGACGTCGATCCGCTCTTCGGCGACCTCGCGACGTTCGATCTGCTGGTGCGTGGATGCCATGCGCGCGGGATCCGCGTGCTGCTGGACTTCGTGATCAACCACACGTCGGATCAGCATCCGTGGTTCGTCGATGCGCGCGCGTCGCGCGGCTCCCCACACCGCGACTGGTACTACTGGCGCGATCCCGCGCCCGGCGGCGGACCGCCCGATGACTGGACCGCCGTGTTCGGCGGCAGCGCGTGGACGCTCGATGTCGCGACCGGGCAGTACTACCTCCACTCGTTTCTCCCGCAGCAGCCCGACCTGAACTGGGAGCATCCCGCGGTCGTGGACGCGATGGGTGACGTGCTGCGCTTCTGGATGGCGCGGGGCGTTGATGGCTTTCGCGTGGACGCCGTGCAGCAGCTCGCGAAGCCCGACATCGGCGCGGATGCAGAGGTCGTGTCGTTGATCGGCGAGGGCCGCATCGACCCGCGTGTCACCGGGCACCTGCGCACCGTGCGACGCGTGCTGGACGAGTTTCCGGGACGAGTGTCGATCGCGGAGGCGTACGTACCGCCAGAGGAGCTCGCGGCGCTGTACGGCGGCGCAGCGCTCGACGCGATGCACCTGGCCTTCCACTTCGAGTTCATCCGGCTCACTGCGGACGGCGCGTACACGCCGTGGGACGCGCCGCGCATGGCCGCGCTGCTCCGCCGCACGCAGGCGGCGCTGCCGCCCGGCGCGCTCCCGTGCTACGCGCTCGCGAACCACGACGTGCCGCGTTTTCGCTCGCGCCACGACGCGGACGGGCGCGGCCCGGAGCGGGCGCGCGCGTCCGCGCTGTTCCTGCTCGGCGTGCGCGGCGTGCCGTGCATGTACGCCGGCGAGGAGATCGGCATGCCGGACGTCGTGATCCCCGCGGAGCGGCGGCGCGACCCGGGCGGTCGCGACGGCGCGCGTACCCCGATGCAGTGGGACCGCTCCGCCGGTCGGGGCTTCACGAGCGGGCACCCGTGGCTGCCGTTCGGCCCGATCGAGGTTGACGTGGCGGCGCAGCTCGATGATGAGCGCTCGCTGCTCTCGCTCTACCGGCGCGCGATCTGGCTGCGCAAGGCGGAGCCTGCGCTGCGTGGCGGTGACCAGGCGATCGTGCACGAAGGCGCTTCGACGCTGGCGCTGCGCAGGCAGGCGCCGGGCGCGCGCCCCGTGCTGCTGGCGCTCAACACGGCATCGACGCCGGCGCGCGTGCCACTCGATGGGGAGTTCGCGCGCGTGCTGCTGGCAAGCGACGAGCACGTGCAACTGAAGGGCGAGGCGTCCGCGCGCACGCTGGTGCTGCCCGCGCTCGCTGCGGCGTGGCTGGTGCCGTGACGGCGCAGCCGTTGCGTGTGGGGATGCTTGCGCCAATCGCGTGGCGCACGCCGCCCCGGCACTACGGCCCGTGGGAGCGCGTGGTGTCGCTACTAACGGAGGGGCTGGTCGCGCGCGGCGTCGACGTCACGCTGTTCGCGACCGCGGACTCGGTGACGAGCGCGCGCCTGAGCGCCGTCGCCCCCGCCGGCTACGAGGAGGATCGCACGCTCGAGCCGAAGGTATACGAGGGCTTGCACATCGGCGCGGCGTTCGAGCGCGCCGCGGAGTTCGATCTCATCCACAACCATTTCGATTTCTTGCCGCTCACGTACTCGGGCCTTGTCGACACGCCGCTGGTCACGACGATCCACGGCTTCTCTTCGCCGCGCATCCTGCCGGCGTACCGGCGCTACAACGGGCGCGTGCACTACGTCTCGATCAGCGACGCTGACCGCGATGCGAGCCTCGACTACGCGGCGACGGTGTACCACGGTATCGACATCGAGCGGTTCACGTTCCGCGCGCAGCCGGACGACTACTTGCTGTTCTTCGGCCGCATGCACCCGGATAAGGGCGCGCTCGACGCCATCGAGATCGCGCGGCGCGCAGGGCGGCGGCTGGTGATGGCGGGCATCGTGCAGGACGAGGCGTACTTCCGGGAGCAGGTGGAGCCGCGCATCGACGGGGAGCGCGTGCAGTACATCGGCAGCGTGGGCCCAGAGGAGCGCGACCGAGTGCTCGGCGGCGCGCTCGCGCTGCTGCACCCGATCCACTTCGACGAGCCCTTCGGGCTCTCCATCGTCGAGGCGATGGCGTGCGGCACGCCCGTCATCGCGTTTGCGCGGGGGAGCATGGCGGAGCTGATCCGGGACGGCGAGCTGGGCTTCCTCGTACGCACGACCGACGAGGCGGTCGCGGCGGTGGCGCGGCTGGGCTCGATCGATCGGCGTGCGTGCCGGCGCTGGGTGGAGGGGCGGTTCACCGCCGACCGCATGGTGGACGACTACCTGCGCGTCTACGCCGCCGTGCGCGCTGCGCCCCGCGCGGGTCGTGTCGTAGCGACATAAGCGCGAGTCACGACTTCACCAACGCGGCGCGAGCGTGGACGCCTCACGCTCGTACGCGTCCCATGGCAGTGCATCGACGAGGGCGAGCCCGCCCTCGATGTTGGACTCGGCGCCGGAGTTCTGGTTGACCTGGTCGTGGTCGATGCCGTCGAACACGAGGCCGCGGTCACGGTCGTAGGTCGGCGTGCCGGCGGCGTTGCGGCCATCGAACCAGGCGCGGGCGAGCGTGGCGAGCTCGGCGTAGCCGCCATCCTTCGTCGCGGCGGCGACCGCGTCGAGGCCCGCCACGGTGCAACTGACGTCGAACGCCAGCGCGCGCAGCCCCGCGAACCCGCTGCGGGCGGCGGGCGCGAGCACGGCGTCGGCGCTGCGCGCCGCGGCGCGCACCAGCTGCTCGTGGCCGAACTCGGCGCCGGCGCGT
>CAMDBZ010000052.1 GCA_945889565.1 Thermoflexus hugenholtzii JAD2
GCCGATCGCGCGTGCCGCGGCGGCCGCCTCCGGCGCGACGCCGAGCGTGCGTACGGCGCCCTGCTGCGGGCGCAGCAGCCCCGCGGCGAGCCGCAGCAGCGTCGACTTGCCGCAGCCGCTGGGTCCGACGAGCGACACGAACTCGCCGGGGCGCACCATGAGATCGATGCCGTCGAGCGCAAGTAGCGCCCCACCCGCGAGCGCGTAGCGGTGCGCGAGCGCCTCGATGGCGAGCGCGGGGGAGGCTTCGTCGGCATGCGGCGCCTGCTGGACGGCGGGCGCCGCGTCCCGCTGACGGGTGCGCGCGAGCGGCATCACGGTTCCTCCCGCCGGCGGTTGCGAGGCCGCGCGCGCGGCCCGTACGCTGACCACTCATTGTACGCACGGCAGCGGGGCGCACCGGCCAGACGGACCGTCGCGAGGCGGGCGGGGGCCGCGCCGCAGCGCGAGGGGCACGATGGTTCATAGCATCGCGATCGTCGGTGGGACAGGCGCGGAGGGGCGGGGCCTGGCGACGCGCTTCGCGCTGGCGGGGCACCGCGTGGCGCTCGGCGGCCGCGACCCGGGCCGCTCGGCCGACGCCGCCGACACGGTCGTCGCGCGGCTCGCCGAGGCGGGTCACTCGCGCGCGCAGGTCGTCGGCACGAGCAACGAGGTGGCGGCGGGGGCGTGCGAGTTCGTGGTGATTGCGGTCCCGTACGACGCGCAGCGCGCGACCTTCGAGGCGCTGGCGCCGCAGCTCGCGGACCGCATCGTGATCAGCACCGTGGTGCCGGTGCGCTTCGAGCGCGGGCCGCGGCCGATCGCGGTCGCCGCGGGGTCCGCCGCCGAGGAGGCGGCGCAGCTGCTGCCGCGCTCGCGGGTCGTCGGCGCATTCCACACGCTGCCGGCGGAGCTGCTGCTCGATCCTGCGCTCGCGCTCGACGCGGACGTGCTGGTGACAGGCGACGACGCGGAGGCGAAACAGCTCGTCTCGGCGCTCGCGGCGGAGTTCGCGGGTGTGCGCGCCGTCGACGCGGGACCGCTGCGCTACACGCGCTTCGTCGAGGGGCTGACCGTGCTGCTGATCGGCATCAACGGGCGCTACAAGGCGCACAGCGCGGTGCGCATCCAGGGCCTGCCCACGTGACGAAGCCACACGACGCGGCCGACGGGAACGCGCTGCCCCCTGGTGGCGGGAGCGAATTGCACATCATCGGGGTGCGCGGCATCCCCGAGGTGCACGCCGGCGACGACCTCGCGGCGCTGATCGCGGACGCGGCTCGCGCGCAGGGCACACCGCTCGCCGACGCTGATGTGCTCGTGGTGACGCAGCGCGTGGTGTCGAAGGCCGAGGGTCGCGTCGTGCCGCTCGCCGGTTTCGCGCCGAGCGCGTTCGCGCGGGACTGGGCGGAGCGCTGGGGGCTGGACGCGCGGCAGGTGGAGGCGGTGCTGCAGGAATCGACGCGCATCGTGCGGCAGGCGCGCGGCGTGCTGATCACGGAGACGCGGCACGGGCTGATTTGCGCGAACGCCGGCGTCGATGCGTCGAACGTGGGCGGGGACGGGCTCGTCTCGCTGCTGCCGCTCGACCCGGACGCGTCGTGCCGGGGCCTGCGCGACGCGCTGCGCGCGCGCACCGGCGTCGCGCTGGCGGTCGTGATGACGGACACGTTCGGGCGCGCGTGGCGCGAGGGCCAGACGAACGTCGCGATCGGCGTCGCCGGGCTGCGGCCGCTGCGACCGTACGACGGCGAGCTTGACGTCGACGGCCGGCCGTTGCGCGTCACGATGCCGTGCGTCGCGGACGAGCTCGCGGCCGCGGGCGGCCTGGTGATGGAGAAGCGCGCCGCGATCCCGGCGGCGATCGTGCGCGGCTACGCGTACGAGGCGGGCGAGGGATCGGCGAGAGAGATCGTGCGCCCGTTCGAGCGCGACCTGTTCCCGTAGCCGTACGATGCTCGACCGGAGCCGGCGCCGTTGCGCGCGATCGGATGTGCCATGACCCGCAGCGAGGACGACACGCCCGCAGGACAGCTGCGCTCCCCGGTGCTGGACGACGGGCAGCCGCGGTTCCCGTGGTGGCTGCTGCTGCCGGGAGTGCTGGTGGCGGGAGTGTGGGCGGCCTACGCGGGCACGACGGGCGAGGACGGCACCGCGGATGCGGTGCGCGCGCTGCTCTGGCCGGGCCCCGCGATCGCAGTGGGCACGACGATCGCGGCGTACCTCGGCTGGCGTCTGGACCTCGACTGATGCTGCACCTGTACACGGGCTCGCTCGTCCCCGGCACCGGGTCCGACGACTTCCGGTTGCGCGAGGCGTTCGCGGAGCTGCGCGCGACGCTCGACACCGACGGGCTGCTCGGCGCGAACACGACGGTGCTGGCCGCGCGCAACCTCGACCCCGGCGAGGTGGTGCAGCACGTCACGACGGCACCGTTCCTCGCGGGGGCGCGGCTCGTCGTGGTCGAGGGGCTGCTCGTGGCGGTGGGTGCGCGGCGCGGGGCGCTCGAGCCATGGCAGCCGCTGCTCGACGTGCTGCCGCAGCTGCCGCCGACGAACCACCTGGCGCTGCTGGAGCCCACGCGTGA
Source organism: Thermoflexus hugenholtzii JAD2 (assembly GCA_945889565.1). Classification (GTDB taxonomy): domain Bacteria; phylum Chloroflexota; class Dehalococcoidia; order UBA2979; family UBA2979; genus SHYP01. Next base: position 2,570 of record CAMDBZ010000052.1, read on the forward strand.
GCGTGAAGATCGCATCGCCATCGAACGCTCGCCGCTGCTGCGCGCGCTGCGAGCGGTGCCCGGCGCCGATGTGCGAGAGTTTCGCGAGCTGCGCACGTTCGGCCGGGAGAGCGGCAACGAGGTCGCGCGCTGGCTCTCGGCGCGCGCGCAGGTACGCGGCGTGGCGATCGAGCACGCGGCGGTGGAGACGCTCGCGGAGCTCGTCGGCGCCGACCTCTGGGCGCTCAGCGGAGAGCTCGACAAGCTCGCGCAGTACGCGGGCGACCGGCCGATCACCGCCGCCGATGTGCGCGTGCTGACGCCAGCGGCGAAGGAGGCGGACCTGTTCGCGCTGATCGACGCCGCGGTCGAGGGCCGCGCGGACGCCGCACTGCGCCAGTTGCGGCAGCGCCTGGAGCAGGGCAGCGATACACCGGCGGCGGTGCTGGCGATGCTGGCGCGGCAGCTGCGCCACCTCGTGCGCGCGGCGGAGCTCGTGGAGCAGCGCGCCGCGGAGTCAGCGATCGGCGAGGCGACGGGGGTGACGCACCCCTACGCGCTCCGCAAGCTCGTGCGGCAAGCGGGCGCGCTCGGCCGGCCGGCGGCGGAGGCGGGGCTGCGCGCGGTCGCGGCCGCGGACTACGCGGCGAAGAGCGGCGCGCTGGACGAAGCGCTCGCGCTGGAGCTGTTGCTCGCGGACCTCGCGGCAATAGCGCCGGCGAATGCGCACGCCGGCCGCCGCGGGTAACGACGTAGCCGGGCGCGACCCCGCACCGAGCCACGCGGAACCCTCACCCCCGGCCCCTCTCCCCCGGAGGGGCGAGGGGAGCCGGATCGCGCCGAGGGCGTGCTGCCCGTCATGCCAAGAACCGCGCTCGCCGCCGTCCTCACTCCCAGAGCAAGCGCACCGCCCAAGCCGGAGGGAGGCCGCTGTCGCGGCTAGTTGAAGCTGCGGATCGAGGCGAGCACGCGGCCCTGCACCTCGACGTTGTCTGCGGCGGTGTAGATCGGCTGCATCGTGCTGTTCATCGGCTGCAGGCGCACGCGCGCGCCCTCGTGGTAGAAGCGCTTGAGCGTGGTCTCGTTCTCCGCCTTCAGCCACACCGCCACCATGTCGCCGTCGTCGCAGCTGTGCGTGGGCTCGAGGATCACGATGTCGCCGTCGTTGATCAGCGCGTCGATCATCGAGGAGCCCTCGACACGCAGCGCGAAGGCGCCGGCGCGGCCGCGCGTCTGCTCCTCGCTCACTTCGATCTCTTCGTAGCCGGCGGGGAGGGTGTCGGGCGGGGTCGGGATCGGGCTGCCCGCCGCGATCTTGCCGAGCAGGGGCACGCTGACGAGGCGCCGGCGCGGCGGACCCGCGAGCTGGATCGCGCGCGAAATCTCGCGGTCGCGGTGCAGCAGCCCGCGCTCCTCAAGCCGCTTCAGGTTGTAGTCCACGACCGAAGTGGAGGAGATGCTGCAGCCGCGCTGGATGTCGCGAATCGAGGGTGGGTAATCGTGCTCGTCAAGGAAACGCCCGACGAACTCCAGGATGCGTCGTTGCTTGTCGGACAGGTCCTCGGACATACCGTCTCCTTTGACCGCGTCCCCGCCGCGGCACATATGTTCGCAACAAATGTAGCGACGGTACGCGTCCTGCGTCAAACGCCCGCGTCGCTCCCCTACAGCGCCCGGCGGGCGCGAGACCGCGCGGGAGCCGCGGCCGCGCTATGTTGCTCGAAGACCACGTTGTTCGGAGCTAGCCGCCGGCCCGCGAAGCGGGTCGGCGGCTAGCTCACCTGTGCACGCACGAGGAAGGGGCGCCCGCCCTTGGCCACGGGACTCGAGGATCTGTTCGGCCAGGAGCGCCCGGGCGAGCCGGACGAGGCGGCGGGCGAGCGACGCCGCGCGCTCGTCGTCGCTGCGCACCCGGACGACGCCGACTTCGGTGCGGGGGGCACGGCAGCGCTGCTCGCGCAGGCGGGCTGGGAGGTGCGCTTCGTCGTCGCAACGGACGGCTCGAAGGGCTCCGACGACCCGGCGTTCACGACCGCGCGCCTCGTGGCGACGCGCCAGGCGGAGCAGCAGGCCGCCGCCGCGAAGCTCGGCGTCGCGTCCGTGGGCTTCCTCGGCTTCGTCGACGGCGAGCTCGTGAGCTCACGCGCGCTGCTCAGCGCGGTGACACGCGAGATCCGCGCGTTCCAGCCGTTCGCCGTATACACGCACGACCCAGAGCCGGTGATCATCAACGACGGCTTCGTGAACCACAGCGATCACCGCACGACGGGGCTCGCCGCCGTGGACGCGGTGTACCCGACGGCGCGCGACCGGCTCAACTTCCCGGAGCAGATCGAGGCGGGGCTGGCCACGCATAAGGTGCGGGAGCTGTACCTGTGGGGGTCCAACCGCGCGAACTTCGCGGTGGACATCGGTGCCGTGCTGGAGACGAAGATCGCCGCGCTGCTCGCGCACGCGAGCCAGTTCGGCGACGGCGCACAGTTCCTCGAGTTCGCGCGTGAGCGCTGGCGCGACGAGGACGGCCGCACGCTGGAGCGGTTCCGCCGCGTCGTGCTGTTCCGCTAGCCGTGACGCGCGATCCGCTCGGCTACTGCCCCGTCTGCGGAGCGGCGCTCGTGGAGGGTGGCCCGGCGGGCAGGCTCGAGTGCCCGGCCTGCGGCTACGTGCGCTACGCCGACCCGAAGCTCGCGACCGGCGTGGTCGCCGAGCGCGATGGCCGCATCCTGCTGGTGCGACGCAACCACGAGCCGATGTACGGGCGCTGGTCGTTCCCGTCGGGGTTCGTGGACGCGGGCGAGGTGGTGGCCGAGGCCGCGGCGCGGGAGGCGCGCGAGGAGGCCGGCGTGGAGGTGCGCGTCGAGCAACTGCTCGGCGTGTTCAGCCGTCGCGGCGACCCCGTCGTGTTCGTCGCGTACGCCGCGTCCGTCGTCGCGGGGGAGCCTGTGGCGGGTGACGAGGCGTTGGAGGTCGGCTTCTTCACCCCGGACGCGCTACCGGCGCTGGCGTTCCCGCACGACCCGGCGATCCTCGAGGCCTGGCACGCGTGGCGCGCCGCCGGCGGCGTGCGGGGGGCGGGGCCGAACGGGCCGTGACGGCTATACTCGGGCCGCCGCGAGGCGCCGTCGGTCCACGGGCTCGGCGCGCGGACCCATCCCGTCAGCAGCATCAGAGCGACCGAGCCAGAGGAGGCACGATGAGCGCCGTGGACATCAAGCTGTACGTCTCCGAGCGCGAGCCGCGGCTCGAGCTGCTACAGCAGCTGATTACCGCCGCCGCGGGCGAGGCGGGCGTGGAGGCGACGACAGAGGTCGTGACCGTGCGCACCGAGGACGAGGCGCGCGTGCTGAAGAGCCTCGGCTCGCCGACGATCCGCGTGAACGGCTTCGACATCGAGTACGCCGAACGCGAGCCCCCGGAGACGACCACGGGCACGCGCTACTACTCGACGCCCGCGGGGTGGCAGGCCTTCCCTGAGCAAGGCATGATCGTGTTCGCGATCCGCGAGGCGCTCGCCCGCGCGCGGCGCTAGTCGCGGCCCGCAGGAAGGCGCCAGCGATGCCCGACGACGACCAGCCGCAACCGGAGCCAGCCGCAGACGCCGCCGCATCGGTGCCGCCCACGCAGCCGCTGCGCGAGCCGCCCCCGTCCGAGCCGGACCGCCGCCGCCTGCGCGGCACGGGCTCCGGCTTTGGCCACACCGACGATCCGGGCGGCATGGCGGCCGAGTTCGCGCGGCGCGTGCGCGAAGCGGCGGAGCAGCGGCGGCCGGCCATCGAGCGCACAGCGCGCGATGCGATCGAGCGGGCGCGCGAGGCTGCCGACGCGGCGCGTCCGCAGCTCGAGCGGCTGGCCGAGCAGGCGAAGCACGCGGCCGAGGCGGCACGCCCGCACGTCGAGCAGGCCGTGCGCGACGCCTCGGCGTATGCGAGCGAGCACGAGGCGGAGCTGCGCGCGGCGGCGGGCCGCGCGGCGCAGGTCGCGGGGCGCATGGCCGTGCCGCCGGCGCTACGCCCGCTCGTCGACGCCGCCGAGCGCGAGCTGCACCGCGACGCGCCGGCCGCGGCGCGCGACGCGTCACCACCGCCAGCGCCCCCGCCATCGACGCCCCCGCCGTCGGTCCCGACATCAGCGCCTCACGGTGGGCCCGTCGAGGAGCCGCCCGCAGGCGGCGGGCGGAACGCGTAGGCCCGCGCATGTAGCGGCAGGGGCCAGCCCGCCGCGACGATTACGATGCGGGCGGCACCGGTGGGGTGGACACGCGCTCCGGGGATGCGGACGCGTCGTTTGCGGAGAGCGGTTCGGCTTCGAGCGTGGCGATGCGCAGGTCGTCCATCTCGATCACGCGCAGCCGGTAGCCGGCGACGTCGACGGTGTCACCCGGTTGCGGGATGCTGCCCAGCCGATCGAGCAGGTAGCCCGCGACGGTGTTGTACGGCCCCGGCTCCACCGTGACCCCCAGCAGCTCCGTCAGCGTCTCGACCGGGTCGAGGCCGTCGATGCGCAGGCGGCCGCCGGGGCCGCGCTCCGGCGGCCGCTCCGGCTCCTCGAACTCGTCCTGCAGCTCGCCGACGATCGACTCGAGCACGTCCTCAAGCGTGACGATGCCGTCTGTGCCCCCGAATTCGTCGATGGCGACGGCGAAGTGGTTGCGTCGCGCGCGCATCTCCGCGAGCAGCCGTTCCACGCTGACATGGCTGGGAATCATCAGCGACTCGCGCAGCAGCGGGCGCAGGTTCGGGGACGGCGCGGCCAGCAGCAGGTCGCGCACGTGCACCACGCCCAGCACCTCGTCCAGGTCCTTGCCGTAGACGGGGTAGCGCGAATGGTGGTGCTCGCCGACGGTGCGTACCGCCTCGGCCGTGGAGGCGGTAACCGGGAACGCGATCACCTCCGTGCGCGGCACCATCACGCTCGCGACGCTGAGCTCGCCGAAGCGCAGCACGCGCTCGAGCAGGAACTGCTCGCCCGTCTCGATCGCGCCCGCCTGCGCGCTCGCCCGCACGACGAGCCGCAGCTCCTCCGCGCCGATGTGTGGCTGTGCGGCGACGTCGCGCGAGACGCCGACGACGCGCAGCGCGAGCCAGCCGCCCTCGTTGAGCAGCCAGATCGCGGGGCGGAAGAGCCAGCGGAAGGCGCGCAGCGGGGTCGCGACCAGCAGCGCGACGGGTTCGGTGAACTGCAGCGCGAGGCCCTTGGGCGCGAGCTCGCCCGCGACGACGTGGAGCGCGGTGATCACGGCGAAGCTCAGACCGACCGCGACGGCGTGCCCGCCGACACCGCCGAGCGTCGGCTCGATCAGGCGCGCGAGCGCCGGCTCGCCGATCCAGCCGAGCGCGAGGCTGGCGAGCGTGATGCCGAGCTGGCACGCCGCGATGTAGCTGTCGAGATGCTCGACGGCGTCGGCGACGCTGCCCGCGCCAGCGCGGCCCTCCGTGCTCAGCTGCTCGATGCGCGTGCGGCGCACGGTGACGAGCGAGAACTCGGCAGCGACGAAGAAGCCGTTCGCGATCACGAGCGCGAGGACCGCCAGCAGCCCTCCGCCTACTTCGAACACCACTGGCCTCCCGCGCTTCGCGCCTCGACCGCCGGGCTACCCCTCGCGGCCGAGGCGCAGCCCAAGCACGCCGGCGAGTTCCACGAGCGTCGGCACGGCGGTCTCGCCATGCAAGCGCCGCGCGACGATGTCCTCTGCGATCGACACGAGCACGTCGATGGCGCGCGGCGTGTCGAAGTCGTCGTCCATCGCGTCCATGAAGCGCAGCCGCCGCGATTGCACCAGCAACGGGTCCGGCGGCCCGCCGGGGCCATCAGCGGCGCGCCGCAGCAACGCGGCGCGCCGCTCCCACTCGTCGAGCGCGGCGGGGTCCCAGTCGTGGTCGGCGCGGTAGTGCGTGCCGAGCAGCGCGAGCCGGATGGCGTCTGGGGAGTGGCCGTCGGCGAGCAGGTCCGACACTTTGATCAGGTTGCCGAGCGACTTCGACATCTTCACGCCCTGGAGCATGAGCGTGCCGATGTGCATCCACGTGCCGACACACGGCGTCAGTCCGCTCGCGCATTGCGACTGCACGATCTCGGAGTCGTGGTGGGGGTAGCGCAGGTCCTTGCCGCCGCCGTGGATGTCGATGCGCTCGCCCAGCGTGGCGCGCGACATCGCGGAGCATTCGATGTGCCAGCCGGGCCGCCCCACCCCCCACGGGGAGGGCCAGTGCGCGTCTGGCTCGTTGGACGGCTGCCAGAGCAAGAAGTCCAGCGGTTGGCGCTTCAGGTGCTCGGGCTCGGTCGGGTGGCTGTCGCCGCGGGGCCCGTGCAGCAGCTCGTCGCGTGTGCGCCCGCTCAGCGCGCCGTACTCGGGCGTGCGCGCGGTGTCGAAGAACAGGTAGCCATCGGCGGCGTAGGCGAAGCCGCCCGCGACCAGTTGCTCGATCAGCTCGATGATCGCCGGGATCGAGGCAGAGACGCGCGGGAACGCGTCCGGGCGCTGCACGTTCAGCGCATCCATCTCGTGCAGGTAGACGGCGTGGTTGCGTTCGGTCAGCTCCGGGATCGAGATAGCGAGCTCGCGCGCCTTGCGCACCATGTCGTCATCGATGTCCGTGATGTTTTGCACGTGCCGCACGTCGTAGGCCTGGAACTCGAGGTAGCGGCG
>CAMDBZ010000053.1 GCA_945889565.1 Thermoflexus hugenholtzii JAD2
CCGTGGACGGCCGGCGCGAGGCGGTGGACACGATGTACTACAACGAGACAGAGGTGGCGCGTGTCGCGCACCTCGGCTTCCAGCTCGCGCGCGGGCGGCGGCAACGACTGGCGAGCGTCGACAAGGCGAACGTGCTGGACACGTCGCGCCTGTGGCGCGAGGTGGTGATGGAGATTCGCCCGCAGTACCCGGACGTGGCGTACGAGAACGTGCTGGTGGACGCGATGGCGATGCACCTGATCCGCCGGCCGTCCGCCTTCGACGTGGTGATCACGGAGAACCTGTTCGGCGACATCCTGACGGACGAGGCGTCGATGCTGGCGGGGTCGCTGGGGATGCTGCCGTCGGCGTCGCTGCGCGCGGGGGCGGGGGAGGCGACGGGCCTCGGCCTGTACGAGCCGATCCATGGCTCGGCGCCGGACATCGCGGGGCAGGGCATCGCGAACCCCATCGGGATGCTGCGCTGCGTGGCGATGCTGCTGCGCCATTCGCTCGGCCTCGAGGCGGAGGCGGCGGCCGTGGAGGCGGCGGTGACGGCGACGATCGAGTCGGGGCTGCGCACGGCGGACATCGCGGCGGCGGGCGAGCGCGCGGTTTCGACGAGCGAGATGGCGTCGGCGGTGCTTGGGCGGATTACGGCGGGTTAGGGGGGGGCTGCCGGGGCGGGTGCGGCATCAGTTGCAACGCATCCGCACGGATACGAGCCAGCACTTCGTCGAACGGGCGCACGCTGCGGTAGCGAGTTGCTCGCCCGCGGCCAACACGTTCGACGGCTCCCAGCGTTACCAAGCTGTTGAGGTCGGACACAGCCGTCGCCCCGGAGACGCCGAGAGCGCGCGCGTACTCCCCGCTCGACACGGAGCGCGCGAGCCTCACGTAACCGAACCCGGCAGCGGTCCGACTCGGCAGCCGATACTTCTCGGCGAAGTCGGACGCGATCTGAGGCCATGCACCAATCACGGCGTCGTCCACCAGCGTTTCGCGCAGCAGGCTCGCGAGAAACCAGCGCACCCACGGGGTGAAATCGACGTGCTGGCCGGGGTAGCGCGGACCGAAGCGGCGGAGCTCAGCGTAGTACGCCTCGATATCTGCGCCGAATATCTGCTCGGCGCGCACGAAGCCGCGCAGCCGCCAGCCGGCGCGCGCGAGCAGGTACGACGTGAGCGCGCGTCCGGTGCGACCGTTGCCGTCGTCGAACGGGTGAAGGTTGATGAACTCGGCGTGCGCGATCGCGGCGAGCACGAGCGGGTGCTGCTGTCCGCGCGCCGCGCGCGTCCACTGCACGAGGTCGTCCATCAGCTGCCGGAGCTGCGTCTCGAGCGGGGGCATGTACAGCACTTCGCGGCGCGGATTGAGGACGGCGTTCTGGGTGGTGCGGTACTGGCCGGCGGTGCCGTAGGGGTCGACCTCGCGGACGACGAGGAAGTGCAGCGCGCGAATCAGGCCGCCGTCGACATCGAGGGCGGGGTCGCCGGCGACCTGGTAGGCGAAGCGCACGGCGTCGCGGTAGTTCAGGTTCTCGATCGCCGCCACGTCAGGGCGGCGCGGCGCATGCGCGAAGAGGTCGCGCACCTCCTGCTCCGACATCGCGTTGCCCTCGATGCGCGTCGACATGTGGGAGCCGCGCGCCTCGGCGAGCTGGCGGAGCCAGCCGGCGAGCATCGACGGAACCTCGAGCGCTTCGAGGTCCTGGCGCGCGCGCTCGAGGGCATCGATCAGCGGCTGGAGCTCGGCGGTATCAACCCGGGGTTCGAAGGGCATGCGTCGATTATACGAATAATCACCTGAGTTAGTCGAATATTCGTATAATAGCGGAAGCCAGGGCGCTTACGCCGTCCAGCCCCACAAGCGCTCGCCGAGGGTGACGATGGTGGGCCAGGCGACGACGGCGAGGGCGGGGGCGAGCCAGGTCCAGCGGGGGCGGCGGCGGGCGAGCCAGACGCCAAGGACTGCGAGGGCGAGCCAGACGGCCCACAGCACGGCGACGCCACTGGGCGGCGCCACGAGCACGCTGCCGGCGTAGGGGAGTACGCCCAGCCCGAGGTGCACCGCGAGCGCGACGATGGGGACGGCGCGGGAGGCGGCCATCGGGGGCTCGTTTCGCGTGCACGGGCCCGGCGCGTTGCCCGGGCGTGCCGGGGGCTTCTAGAATCGTTGCATGCTCGCGCGGCGCAGCCCGGTGAAGAGTGTAGCGAAGGTGGTGCGCGTCGACCGGCCCGTGCGGCCGGCGGCGGCGATCATCCGGCCGCGCTGAACCTCGACCAGTACTCGGCGCGACGGGACGGCCCGCCCGCCGGGCGTGGCCGCCGCGTACGTGCCGCGCGCCGAATGCGCGGCACAGCGCCGTGAGTGCGGCGCGGTGCTAGCAATGAGGGTGAGATGAGCGAGCTCCCGGCCCCGGTCCTGCTGTACGACACGACGCTGCGCGACGGCCTGGGCATGGAAGGCCTGGCCCTGTCGCTGGAGGAGAAGCTGGCGCTCGTCGGGAAGCTCGATGAGCTCGGGGTGCACTACATCGAGGGCGGGTACCCCGGGTCCAACCCGAAGGATGCGGAGTTCTTCGAGCGGGCGCGCGGGCTGCGGCTGCGGCACGCGCGGCTGGTGGCGTTCGGCTCGACGCGGCGCGCGGGCGGCGACGTGGCGACCGACGCGGGGCTCGCGGCCGTGCTGCAGGCGGACACGCCGGTGGTGACGCTGGTCGGCAAGTCGTCGGCGGCGCAGGTACGCGACGTGCTGGAGACGAGCGAGGAAGAGAACCTCGCGATGATCGCGGAGTCGGTGCGCTTCTTCGTGGAGCGCGGGCGCGAGGTGGTGTTCGACGCGGAGCACTTCTTCGACGGGTACGCGGAGGACCCGGCGTACGCGATCGCGACGCTGCGGGCGGCGGCGAGCGCCGGCGCGGGGACGGTGGCGCTGTGCGACACCAACGGCGGCTCGCTGCCGGACGCCATCGTGCGGGGCGTCGAGGCGGCGCGCGCGGCGGTGCGCTGCGCGATCGGCATCCATACGCACAACGACGCGGACCTTGCGGTGGCGAACACGCTGCTGGCGGTGCAGGCGGGCGCGACGCAGGTGCAGGCGTGCCTGAACGGCTGGGGCGAGCGCTGCGGCAACGCGAACATCGTGTCGGTGATCGCGAACCTGCAGCTCAAGCTCGGCATCGAGGTGGTGAGCGCGGAGCAGCTCGGGCGGCTCACGGAGATCGCGCATTTCGCGTCGGAGCTTGCGAACCTCGCGCCGAACCCGCAGCAGCCCTACGTGGGGCAGAGCGCGTTCGCGCACAAGGCGGGGCTGCACGTGGCGGCGATCTCGAAGTCCGCGGGGTCGTACACGCACGTCGACCCCCTCGCAGTCGGGAACACCGAGCGCGTGCTGGTGTCCGAGTACTCGGGGCGGCGCAACATCGAGGCGAAGTTGCGGGAGCAGGGCAGCGGCATCGAGCTGACGGACGAGCAGACGCGCTGGGTGCTGGAGCGGGTGAAGGCGCAGGAGTCGCGCGGGTACGCGTTCGAGTCGGCGGAGGCGTCGTTCGAGCTGCTGGTGCGGCGGTCGCTGCCGGGCTACCTCGCGCCGTTCGACCTCGAGGACTTCCTGGTGGTGGAGCGGCGGCGACACGAGCCAGCGGCGGGCGCGGCGGCCGGAAGCGCGGCGGCGGAGAGCGAGATGCAGGCGGAGGCGATGGCGAAGGTGCGCGTCGGCGAGCTGCTGACGCAGACGGCGGCGGACGGCAACGGGCCGGTGTCGGCGCTGGACGCGGCGGTGCGGCGCGCGCTGTCGGCGTCGTTCCCGGACCTCGATCGCGTGCACCTGCGCGACTACAAGGTGCGCATCATCAACCCGGGCGGGGGCGCGGACGCTGCGGTGCGCGTGCTGATCGAGTCGACGGACGGCGTGCACTTCTGGCGCACCGTGGGCGCGTCGACGGACGTCGTGGAGGCGTCGTGGCTGGCGCTGCAGGACGCGTACGAGTACTGGACGCTGCACTACCGCGCGCGGTAGGCGCGGGCCAGCGCGACTAGCGGGCGGGAGAGTGCACGCGTAGCAGCGCGAGTACCTGCTCGACCGTGTCGCCGGTGTGGTCGATGAGTTCCGCCGTCCACCCAAACGCGCGAGCAGCGTTGACGTTCTCGAGTCGATCGTCGAAGAAGAGTATCTCGACACCCGAACAACCGGTTCCCTGCTCCACCTCGTTGAACGCGCGGGGATCAGGTTTCGCCACGTGTATCAGGTGGCTAGCGAAACGGTGCTGCACGCGGCGGAGCGCAGGGAACTCCGGATCGACACCGACAGCGGGAAAGAGGCGATCCCACTCGGCGTCGTTCACGTTGGACAGCACGGCGGTTGGGATGCGTGCGACGTCCAGTGCGTCGAAGAGTCGATCGACGCCGGGATACTCGGCGATCAACGATGCATCGGTAATGCGCCGGGCGTCGTCACGCGAATACGCGCCATTCGAGGCTTCGGCGAACAGGGCAAGGTAGCGCTCGCTCTCGACTCCGCCGATGCTGCGGTCGGGCAGCGCCAGCAGCCGGGGCTCGAACTCCGCGCGCCACGCCGCCGAGACCGCGAATCCTGCACGCTCGGCGTCGTCGACCCAGGTGCGGCCGGCGCGAACCAGCACTCCGCCGATGTCGAAGACGACGAGGCCACGCCAGCTCACGTCGCGAGGCGCGCGTCGGCCGAGGCTGGGGCTTCGCGTTCGCGGTCGGGGGAGCGGCTCGGGAGGAAGCGCGTGAGCGTGTGCGCGGCGGGGAGCAGCACGCGGAAGGTGGTGCCGCGCGCGTCGGAGGTGACGGCGACGTTGCCGCCGTGCGCCTGCACGAGCTCGCGCACGATGGCGAGGCCGAGGCCGCTATGGCCGGTGCGCGGGCGCGCTTCGTCGACCTGGTAGAACCGATCGAAGATGTGCGGCAGGTGCTCGGCGGGGATCGGGTCGCCGACATTGTGCACCTCGAGGGCGACGAAGCGGCGCTCGCGTTGCGTGCGCAGGGTGACGTGCGAGCCGGGCTCGGCGTGGCCGATCGCGTTCTCTACGAGGTTGGCGAGGATCTGGTCGATGCGGCGGGCGTCGCCGATGACGGGGACGCCGGCGAGCTCGAGCCGCAGCTCGACGGAGGCGGCTTCGGCCTGGTAGCGCACGCGTTGCTCGGCGGCGCCCACGGCGGCGTCGAGGTCCACGCGCTCGCGCGCGAGCGGCAGCTGGCCTGATTCGATCTGCGAGAGGTAGAGCAGGTCGTCGACGAGGCCGCGCATGCGCTCGGCCTCCTGGTTGACGACTTCGGCAGCGCGCAGGCGCTCGGCGTCGTCCTCGAGCACGCCGTCGAGCATGGCCTGCGAGTAGCCCTGGATGGAGGTGAGCGGCGTCTTGAGCTCGTGCGAGACGTCGGCGAGCAGCTGGCGCATGGAGCGCGCGGAGCGATCGACCTGGGTGGCCATCTGGTTGAACGCGCGACCGAGCGTGGCGACCTCGTCCTGGCCGCGCACGTCGATCTGCTGGCGGTAGTCGCCGCGCGCCATGGCGTCCGAGGCGCGCGTCATCTGCGCGATCGGGCGCGTGATCTGGCGTGCGAGGACGATCGCGGCGGCGACGGCGCCGAGGCCGGCGACGCCGGCGGCGATCAGCAGGCGCGGCAGCAGCTTGGCCCAGGCGGAATTTACGTCGGTGGCGGGGACCGCGACGAGCACATCGAGCTCATCGATCTGGAACGGCCAACCGGCCGGGGCGGGGCTGGCGCGCGTGGTGGAGCTGAAGAGGTACATGTCCTGCCCGTCGAGGTGCGTGCGGGCAGAGCGGTATGCCTCGCCGGGGCCGCTGGCGACCGGGTCACGACGGGGTGGGGTGATGGACTCGCCGACGAGCGGGTGCTTGAGATCGGTGTCGAGCGTCACGCGCGCGTCGGCGTCGAGCAGCAGGATGCGCACGTCGAAGTAGCGCGCGTAGCCGGCGATCTCCTCGGCGACGCGCTCCGGGGGCCAGCCGAGCAGCTGCAGCTGGCGGACCTGCTGCGCCAGCGGGTCGACGAGGCGGCCGATGCGCTCCTCGGCGGAACGGGCCTGCTCGTCGCGCAGCAGCCAGACGGCGACGGAGCCGGCGCCGATGAGGGAGAGCGCGATCACCAGCGCGAAGCTGGCGATCAGGCGGCTGCGCAGGCTACGCGGCATCGCTGGCCGGCACGAGCTTGTAGCCGACACCCCAGACGGTTTCGATCTTGGCGTCGGCTTCGCGCAGCTTGTCGCGGAGCCACGCGACGTGGACATCGATGGTGCGGCTGTCGCCGAGGTATTCCGCGCCCCAGACGAGGCGCAGCAGGCGCTCGCGGTCCAGCACCACGTTGGGGTGACGCAGGAACGCCTCGAGCAGGTCGAACTCGCGCTGGCGCAGGCGCACGCGCGCGCCGGCGACGAGGACGTCGCGGCTGGCGGGGTCGAGCGTGACGTTGCCGATGCTGACGGCGGCGCGTTCGGCGGGGTCGTCCTGGGCGGCGCGGTCCCAGCTGCGGCGGCGGAGCGCGGCTTTGACGCGGGCGACGACTTCGCGGGGGTTGAAGGGCTTGGTGATGTAGTCGTCGGCGCCCATCTCGAGGCCGACGATCTTCTCGACGTCGTCCGAACGGGCGGTGAGCATGATCACGGGCACGTCCGAGCGCTTGCGGATCTCAGTGCACACGTCGAGGCCGGAGACGTGGGGCATCATCAGGTCGAGCAGCACGAGATCGGGCGCGTCAGCGGCGAAGCGTTCGAGCGCCTGACGGCCATCGGCGGCGGCGACCACCTCGTAGCCTTCGTTGCGGAGGTAGAGGCGGAGCAGCCGGACGATGTTGGGTTCGTCGTCCGCGATCAGGATTTTGGGGGCCATGCTACCGGACCTTGAGAGGGGGGTCGGGGGCCGACCCGTAACACCGTCGCTCGCAACCGCTCCCACCACTGTTTCGTACGACAGCGGAGCGAGCCGGCCCCTTGCACTCCATGGTGGCAGGGAGCCGTTGGCGGCTCGCGATCCAAGTGTAAAGAATCGGCCAAGGGCGCGAGGTCCCGGCGAGGTTAGCGCGCGGGGCCCGGGGGGGGATCCGCGGGGGGGTCCGTACGGCCGCCCTCGAGCTGGCGGAGCCGGCGGGCGAGCTGGGCGTTCTGCCCGGGGCGCGCGGTAGCCTCGCGGTTCTCGCCGGCGACCTCCTGCAGCAGCTCCTCGCGCAGGACGGCGATGGAGGTGGGCGCGACGATGCCGAGCTTGACGCGGTCGCCGTCTACGGCGAGCACACGGACGATGATCTGGCCATCGATGACGATGCCCTGTTCGGGCTTTCGGGTGAGGATGAGCACGTGTTTGGCCTCCTTGCCGCCCTGTGCTGCCGCGCGGTGGCGGCGCCGCGCGCCTGGCCCGGCCGCCCTGCGTAGGACGGGCGCGGGTCGCGACGTCTTACGCGGCGTGTGCGCGGTGCTCGCTGGGGCCCGCCTCCTGCGGGGCGGCCTCGCCGTCGAGGGACTCGATGCCGTCGAGCACGGGGAAGCGCAGCGGCCAGACGCTGTCCTGCAGCACGATCTGGCGTCCGCGGCGAGCGCGGGTGTTGAGCACGATTGGCGCCATCAGGTTGGCGGTGATGGCGGCGGCCTGAGCGCGAATGGTGAGCAGGCAGCGTACGGTGGCGTCCTCCGCGCGGCCGAGCCCAAGCGCGCCTGCATCGGCATCGCCAAGCTCGAAGGCGTAGCTCGGGGCGAACAGGAACGGCTCCACGACGGCGAACGTGACTGCGGGGTCGTCCAGCGACTGCAGCCATTCGATTGGCGAATCCGCATCCGGGATGAGCGCGTAGCGCTGGTGCTCCGCGAAGCCCACGAGGCCCGGGCTGAACTCGTAGATCTGAGCCGCGGTCACCTCGATCGTCTCGACGGGACCGTAGCGACGCGTGGTGATCTGCATGATCGGCTCCTAACGCAAGAATTCGAGCAGGCTGAGATTGAGGGCGCGGCCGGCGGCGCCAAGCGCCGCCTGCAGCTGGGTTTCCCTGGCTTGCAGCTGGACGATGCTCTCCGCGAGGTCCGCGTCCTCTTCGGTGGAGAGCAGGCCGCGCAGGACGGTTTCTTCCTGGCCGAGGCGGCCCTGGGCCACCTCGACGCGGCGGCCCTTGGCGCCGAGCTCGCTGCGCAGCTCGAGAGTCGACTCGAGGCGCGCGGCGATGGCGTCGCCGTCGGCGGCGACGAGCGAGACGCTGTTCGATTGTAGGTGGTCGCGGAAGGCGATGAGCGTGGCGAACACCTGGGGAAACACGCGATCGCCGGTGATGTTCGTGGGCACGAGCTCGCCCCGGGAGACTTCGCGCTGGATCAGGCCGGTGTCGCCGGCGTACGCCACGGTGGTCGGGTTGCCCGGGACGTCCGGGACAAAGGGCTGCGTGTTGGTCTTGTGGCCCGCGAAGATGTAGCGGCCGGCGTAGCGTGTGTTGCCGAGGGCCACCGCCTGGTCGATGAGCTGGCGGACCTCGAGGGCGATGTTCTGGCGCTCGGAGGCGCCGATGGCGCCGTTGGCGGCCTGCACCGCCAGCTCACGGGCGCGGTGGAGCATGTCGGAGAGGCCGGTGATGGTGCTTTCCGCGACGGTGAGGTCCGAGTTCGCGACGTCGACGGCGCGGCCGAACTGGTCGGTGAGCTCGATGGTGGTGCGGATCGACATGGCGCGGCCCGCGCCGGTGGGGTCGTCCGAGGGGCGGTTGATGCGCATGCCGGAGCCGACGCTCTCCTGCACCTCGAAGAGCTTGCGGCGTCCATCCTGCACCTGTTGCAGCAGCCGGCCGGTGACGAAGTTGTTGCTGATGCGCACGGCTACACCGCCATCCGGTTGATGAGCGTGTCGAGCATTTCGTCGATGACGGAGACGAGGCGCGAGGCGGCTTCGTAGGCGCGCTGGTAGCTCATGAGCTGCACCATCTCCTCGTCGAGGTTGACGCCGGATGCGCTCTCCCGCACCTGCGTGAGGTGCTCCAGCAGGATGCTCTGTGACACGTCGAGCTGCTCGAACTGGCGGGAGGTGCTGCCGAGGCTGCTGATGAAGCTCTGGTAGAACTCGTCGTACGTCGCGGTGGCGCCCAGCAGCGGCTTTGCGTACTGCAGCGCGGAGATGGCGTTGGCGTTCCCGGCGTT
>CAMDBZ010000054.1 GCA_945889565.1 Thermoflexus hugenholtzii JAD2
CTGTATCGGTTGATCCAGAAGCCTCCGGCGATCGACTACGCAAACGCTGACGCCGCGATCGCGCAGGGCCAGGCGAGCATCGACGCCGCACGACGTAGCCTCGACGGTGCGTACGCGAGCTTGCTGGCAGCGAGCACCGCGTATTGCTCCCTCGGCGAGTCGGCCGTGCCGTGCGAACGCATCACCTATCCGCTGAACGACGACGCGACGCGCGCACTGCTCGGTACCCAGATCGCGCTCACGCTGACGAGCAACACCGTCACCCGCGCCGCTACGCTGCTGCAGGCGAACAGTGCGTACCTCAACCAGCTGGCGAATGTAAAGAACGCCGAATCCGCGCTCGAGCTCACGATGCTCAAGCGCGCCGCGCTTGAGATGCCGCCGGATCCGAGCGAAGTATGGCAAGCGCAGCAGCAGCTCGCCAACGCCGAAGTCGGGCTCACGAACGCGCAGGCGCGCGTCGCGGCGCTGAGCGAGGGGCCGGCCGCGCTCGACCTCGCGCTGCAGCGCGAGGCGGTGCGGGTCGCGGAGATCGCCGCGCAGACGGCGAGCGAGGCGGTGACCGACCTGACGTTACGCGCGCCCTTCGCAGGGTCGATCGCGGCGGTCGGCATCGCCGTCGGCGATCAGGCGGGCGCGGGCACGGCCGCCTTCACGCTCACCGACCCCGATGCGATTCGCGTCGACCTCACTGTCGGCGAAGCTGACTTCGCCGGGCTCGCCGTCGGCCAGCTCGGCCTTGCCACGTTCGAGGCGTTGCCCAACCAGCAGTTCTTCCTGCGCGTGCGCGGCATCAGCCCGATTCCGACGGTCACGCAGGGCGTGGTCACGTACGCGGTGCAGACCGAGATCCTGCGCGGCGATGCGTTGGTGCAAGCGTCACGCCTGGCGGCACGCGCCCGGCAGGCGTCGGGACGCGCCCGGCGGGCGTGGGCACGTCCGGTGCGGCCGGCTTCGCAGCGCGGGCCGACGCCGGTGGCACGCCGCCGGCGTCGGCCCGCGCTGCGCTGCCCGCGGCCGGGATGAACGCCAGCGACAGCGTGCTGCTGAAGGTCGACGAGGGGCTGCTGCTGGTCCCATCGACCGCCGTACGGCGGTCGGGGCGGCAATCGTTCGTGATCGTGCGCGACGCGGCCGGCGTGGACAGTCAGCGCAACGTGACCGTCTCCGGAACGAACGGCCAGCAAAGCGCGATCGCCGCCGGCCTCGAGGAGGGCGAGACTGTCGTGATTGGCGCCAGCACCGCGGTCATCGCCACGGCGCGCGCCGGAGCCACCACCGGCGCGGGCGGCGGCGGCGGGCAGGGGCCGCCCGGCGGGTTTGGCGGCGGGGGCGGCGGCGCGGGCGGCGGCGTGCGGTGATCGAGCTCCAGGCGGTCTCGCGCCACTACCGCGCCGGCGGCGAGGTGATCCGTGCGCTCGATGCCGTCGACCTGTCGATCGCGGCCGGGGAGTTCGTGGCGATCATGGGGCAGTCCGGCTCCGGCAAGAGCACGCTCATGAACATCCTCGGCTGCCTGGACCACCCGACGGGGGGCCGCTACCTGCTCGAGGGGCACGATGTCGGCAAGCTCTCGGACGATGCGCGAGCGCGCCTACGCAGTCGTGCGTTCGGGTTCGTGTTCCAGTCCTACAACCTGATTCCGCGCATGTCGGCACTGGAACAGGTGGAGCTGCCCCTCGTGTACCAGGGCGCCCGCGATCGTTCCCGGCGTGCCGCCGCGGCGCTGCAGACGGTCGGGTTGGGCGCGCGCATGCGTCATCGCCCGACGCAGCTGTCCGGCGGCCAACAGCAGCGTGTGGCGATCGCGCGGTCGCTCGTGGTGGAGCCGCGCGTGCTGCTGGCGGACGAGCCGACGGGCGCGCTGGACACGCGCACGGGCGAGGAGGTCATGGAGGTGCTGCGCACCCTCGTGCGCACCCGTGGCATCACGGTGATCATCGTGACGCACGAGCCGGAGATCGCGGCCTTCACCGACCGCGCGATCCGTATGCGCGACGGCCGCATTGTCGCCGACGAGCGCGTCGCGTGAACGTGTTCGACGCGCTGCGCATCGCCCTGCGCGCGATCGCCGCGAACCGGCTGCGCAGCGTGCTGACCACGCTCGGCATGATCATCGGTGTCGGCTCCGTGATCGTGCTGATCGCGGTCGGGCAGGGTACGCAGAAGGGCGTGCAGGACCAGATTCGCGGGCTCGGCACGAATCTGTTGTTCGTGCGGCCGGGCGCCGCGCAGGACGCGCAGTCCGGCGCGCGCGGTGCCGCCGGCTCAGCGGCGACGCTCACGCAAACGGACGCCGAGGCGATCGCCGCGTCCGGCATCCCGGAGGTGCGCGGGGTTGCGCCGCAAGTCACGTTCAACGCGCAGGCGATCGCGAACGGGAACAACATCGGCGTCACACTCATCGGCACCACGCCCGCGTACCCTGAGGTGCGGTCGGCCGCGCTCGCGGAGGGTGCCTTCGTCACGGACCTCGACGTCGAGCGTCGAGCGCTCACCGCCGTGCTCGGCGCCGAGATCGCGCGGGCGCTGTTCCCGGACGGCGGCGCGGTGGAGCAGACGGTGCGCCTCGCCGTTGGTGGCGGGCGTACCGGCTTCAACTTTCGCGTTGTCGGGGTGATGGCCCCGCGTAGCGGCAGCGGCGGCGGCGAGCAGGACAACTACGTGTTCGTGCCGCTGCCGACGATGCAGAGCCGCATTGGCTTCCAGCGCAGCGCGGCCGGCGTCGTGCTCGTGAATCAGATCAATGTGCAAACCGCGGACGGCGCCGATCAGCAGCGGGCCGCGCTCGCCATCTCGGACCTGCTGCTGGTGCGGCACGCTGCCGTGGCGCCGGACTTCACCGTGCAAAGCCAGGACGACCTGATCGGCGCGGCGGGTGAGGTCAGCCGTACGCTTTCGATCCTGCTCGGCAGCATCGCCGGCATTTCACTCGTCGTCGGCGGGATCGGCGTGATGAACATCATGCTCGTGAGCGTGACCGAGCGGATTCGCGAGATCGGCATTCGCCGCGCCGTGGGTGCGCGGCGGCGCGACATCGTCGTGCAGTTCGTGACGGAAGCGCTCACGTTGACCATGGGCGGCGGGCTGCTGGGCATCGCGGCCGGGGTCGGCATCGCCATCGGCATCAACGGGCACGAGATCTCCGGGCAGCTGATGACCACCGTCGTGCAGCCATGGAGCGTCGCGGCAGCCTTCGCGGTCTCGGTCGTGATCGGGATGCTCAGCGGCAGTTACCCCGCCTACCGCGCCAGCCGGCTCGATCCGATCACCGCGCTCCGCAACGAGTAGCTGCGTGACGTCACGAGAGGTGTCTACCCTGGTCAACGCCTCGATGGGGCGCGTGGGCGTCCGACCCGGGCGGAACGAAACGGGCGCAGTCACGTGTATAGGCGCTGTGACATCAAGCGCGATTGTGTGTCGAATAACGCCCGTTCCGCGCAGGGGATATCGGCGCCAATACCGCCGCATAACTCGGCGCATCGAGTCACGATGAGCGGTCGCGTGTCAGCGGATCATCGTGCTAGGGTTGATGCGGGCGACTCCCACGCCCAGCCGACGCGCGCCGAGCGCGCGGCGTGAACACGCCGTAGCGACGGATCACAGCGGTGGATGCAGCCGGGAGGGATGACCGTGACAATCACACGAGTCGCGCGAGGGGCGTGGCTGGGCGCGCTGCTGCTGGCGCTTGCTGGCGGCAGCGGCGTGCTCACGCTGATGCGACCGGGCGCGCCCACCCCGGAGGCGACGGCCGCCGGCACCTTCCTCGAGACGTTCGACGGCTCGCCCGGCTCACCGCAGCCGTTCACGAGCAGCCGCGTCGCGGTCACGCGCACAGAGCGCAACCTCCCCGGCGACAACCTGCAGCCGGCGCACCACTCGATGCATGGCGCGGACTGCGCGGGCCCGCCGGCGACGTTCACGAACAACGGCTCCCGTGCGATGTCCGTGTACCAGTGTCGCGACCACATCATGACCTCGATCTCGGGGACGCCGTACGGGCTTGTGTACCTGACACCGACGGCGCTCGTGGACTGGTCGGGCGGGTCGGCGACCATCTCCTGGCGTCAGAGCACGGCGCGATCGAGCGCGCGCGACTTCCTGAGCGTGTGGATCACACCGTGGGCGAACGTGCTCGATCTCCCCGCACCGGTGGCCGTCGACAACGACCTGAACGGTGCGCCACTGAACGCCATCCACTTCGTGATGGACTTCTTCACGGACCGCATCACGCCGGAGGCGTACTTCAACGGCGCTGTGCGCTATTACAACGAGAGCAGCGTGATCCCGTACAGCCGCGTCGTGGTCCCAGACAACGCGCGCCGGGACCTGTTCGAGATGACGATCACGGCGTCGAGCGTGGAGCTGCGGCTCAACGGCACGGTGATCGCGCGCGGTGACGGGCTCACGGTCCCGTTCACGAGCGGCATGGTGCAGTTCGGGCACCATAGCTACAGCCCGGGCAAGGGCTGCGGCGCCACGTACGTCGACGCGCTGATCAACCAGTGCGTGAACGGCAACGACATCGCGTCGTCCAACACATGGCACTGGGACGACTTCAGCATCAACCCGTCGCTGCCCGCGAGCTTCCTGCAAGGCGCGCCGGACTACTCGACGGGCGGACGGGTGTCGCTGCCCGCGCCCGCGCAGAGCGGTTCGCGGCTGCGCTTCAACGCCATCGGCCGCGTCGAGCTGAGCTGGAACGGCGGCAGCACCTGGGCGGTGGCCCCCGTGCAGCCCGGCAACCAGGAGCGCGACGAGCTGCACGTGGCGAGCTACTGGGTGCCGGCGCCGGCCGGGGCGACTGGCTTCGATATCCGGCTCAGCGTGGACGGCCCGTACCCCTCGCAGATGCTGCACGCGAAGGACTTCACCGTCTGGGCCGCCGCCGCCGGTACGGAGGCCGTGGCCACGACCGTTGTAGCCACGCCGGCCGACGCGACGGGCGCGACGGCCACGACCACGACCGCGCCCGCCGCCCGGACCACCGGTGGCGCAGGGACGACCAGCGCTGGCGCCAGCATCGTCCAGACCGGCACCACGTCGGCCCTGCTCGCCTCCGGCACGGCGGACGCGGCAGGCTCGTTCCGCTCCGCGGATGGCGCGTTCGTCCTGCAATTGACGGCGGGTGTCACCGGCGCCCGCATCGAGCTGCGCTCCTTGCCCCCGGCGCAGCTGCCCGCCGCCCTGCCGTCGGGCACGAGTCTGCTCGGTGGCGCGGTGTTCGCGCTGCAGCTGCAGGATGGCTTCGGCGGCTCGCTGACCTCACCGTTCGCGGCGACGTTCGGCCTGGCCGGCGTGGGCGCGGACCCCGGCACGGTCACGGTGCTGCAGTTCGACGACGCGAGCCGCGCCTGGGTACAGGTGCCGTCCGCGATGTACACGGGCGCGCGCGTGGCCTTCCGCGCGAACCGCGCCGCGACGTACGCGATCGTGTCGGCGCCCGCCGTGACGCAAACGCTGCGCGGCGGCACGCTGAGCGCCCTCACATTCACCGGCGCCGACGGCACGCTCGTGGAAGACCTCGATGCGCAGATCGGGCCCGGCGTGGCCGCGCTCTGGCGTTGGGACGCGACCGCGCAGGACTTCCAGCGCTACATCCCCGGGGCCCCGGCGTTCGTCAACACCCTGCGCCAGGTCGACCGGCGCGCCGTGCTCTTCGCGCGGATGCAGCCGGGAGCGGACGTTCCCTGGCGCACGCCGGACCTGTTCACGTCCGGAACCACGCGGGACGTTACGCTACGCGCCGGCCTGAACGCCTTCGGCTTGACCGGCGACGACGCGGCGGTCACCTCGCTGCTGGCGAGCCTGGGCGCGAACCTGCAGTCGGCACAGGTGTTCGATGCAGGGAGCGGTGTGTGGCGGGCGTACATCCCCGGCGCCCCCGCGCTCGTCAACACGCTTTCGAGCGTGGCTCGGCTCCAGCCGGTGTTCGTGCGCGTGCGCACGGGCGCCACGCTTCAGGTGACTGAGCGCGGCACGTCGACGCGCTAGCCCGGCACACGAGCGACGTCAGTGGAGGGGCCGCCATGGGGCGGCCCGTCCCACGCGTACATCGGGGCATTACGAGCGCGCGTCCCTCGGGGCCGGCCCCGCAAGGCGAACCCCGCGGCCTCTGTCGTACTGCCACGGCCGGGTGGATGACCGCGGCGCGCCGTGCCGCGCGTCCGTCGCGGCCCGGGATGCTGGCGCCCCGGAGCCAGCAACGTCTGAGCAGGTGGGCCTGTGCGCCTGACGGTGCGAGGGCTTTACACCTCCTTCACCGTCGCCTAGCACGACGTGCGTGGTCGAGCCGTACGCTGGCCGCACTAAGGAGCGGGGGACCGATGACGCGCGCGCGCTGGCTCGTGGGTGCTGTCGCGGTGGTGCTGGTGCTTGGCGCCGGCGTCTGGTTCACGCTGCTGCGCGACGACGCGCCGCAGGCCGTGGACCTCGCGTCGGCGCTCTCGGCGGCCGCGCAGCAACCGGCGAACAGCCCGACCGCCGCGAGCGCGACGCCGGCGCCGGCGGGATCGCCCGCGACCGGCGCCGCGAGCTCGCTGGCCGGCACGTGGACGCTCGTGTCCGGGGCAAGCTTCGTCGGCTACCGCGTCAACGAAGAGCTGGCGAACATCGGCGCGAAGACGGCCGTCGGGCGCACCTCGGCGGTGACGGGCACGCTCACGTTCGACGGCGCGGCCATCACCGCCGTCGAAGTGACCGCCGACCTGCGTCAGCTGCGCAGCGATGAGACGCGACGCGACCGGGCGCTGGAGATGCAGGCGCTGGAGACGGCGCGCTTTCCGTCCGCGACGTTCGTGCTGACCGCGCCGATTCGCCTCGAGCGCGCCCCCGCCGAGGGCGGCACCGTGCGCGCGGCGGCGACCGGCGACCTCACGCTGCACGGCGTCACGCGTCGCGTGGAGGTGCCGATCGAGGGACAGTTCCAGGGCGGGCGCGCCGTCGTCGTCGGCTCACTCGACATCCGCTTCGCGGACTTCGGCATCGCGCAGCCGCGCGCGCAGCTCGTGCTGTCGGTGGAGGACCACGGCGTGATCGAGCTACAGCTGGTGTTCGAGCGTCGCTAAGCTGCGGCTACGCCCGGCGCAGCGAGCCCCAGCCGACCGCCATCAAGCCGAACGCGACGCTCGAGATCGCGAAGAACGTGCCGACGGCCGGCGCGGCGCCCCAGCGATCGATCGCCAGCGCCATCACCAGCACGCCGATCGGCTGCAGCGCGAAGCCCATCTGGAACACGCTCGTCGCGCGGCCACGCATGTCGTTGCGCGCCAGCAGCTGCACCAGCGTTTGCTGCAGCGCGAGCGAGACGCCGTGGAACACCCCGGCGATCGAGAGCAGCACCAGCGAGAGCCACAGCACCGTTGACTGCGAGAACGCGAGCAGCAACAGCGCGTAGCCGAGCATCCCCCAGAGCGCGACACGTCCCTTGCCGGGCATGTCGCCGGCGAACGCGAGCCCGAGCAGCCCGACCAGCGACCCCCAGCCGATTGACGCCGCGAGCAGCCCGTACTCGAGCGAGCCGCCGCCCAGCACCTGCTTTGCGAAGACCGGCAACAGCTGGACGTACGGGTACACGAGCAGCGCCGGGATCAGCGCGAGCACGACGAGTCCGAGCACGGCCGGCTCGCGCGACACGTAGCGGATGCCGTCCCACGTGCCGCGCAGCGCGTTCTGGCTCGCGCGGCCGGACTGTCGCGTCGCGTGGCTGAGCGGCAGCGTGAGCAGCACGCCGATGCTCTTCATCACCGTCAGGAAGACGAACGGCGCGGCGACGTTGAACACGGCGAGCACGCCGGCGAGCGGCGGGCCGGACACGCGCGAGAGGTTCTGCGCCACGGAGCTCAGCGCGACCGCGTTCGGCAGCGTCTCGTCGGTGGTGATGTCGTAGACGTATGCCTGGCGCGTGGTCTGGTTCGTCGTGGTAATCAGGCCCTCGGCGAGCGCGAAGATGTAGATGTGCCAGACCTCGGCGCGCCCGCTGAGCACGAGCGCCGCCAGCGCGCCGCCCTGCGCGGCCCCGAGCGCCGTCGACCAGAGCAGGATGCTGCGACGCGAGTAGCGATCGAGCGCGAAGCCGATGAACGGACCCGCGAGCAGGCGCACGACGCCACTGAACGCCGAGATCGCGCCCAGTTGCACGGCCGACTCCTGGCTGAGCTCGTACACGAGCCAGCCCATGCCGATGGTCTGCGCCCACTGTCCGAACCCCTGCGCGACCGTGCCGAAGAACAGCAGCCGAAAGTCGCGGCCGCGCAGCGCGGCGATGGCGGTCGTGAAGCGGGCGCTCGCGCTCTGGCGCGGCGGGTCGATGACGCTCGTGGTGGACGGCGCTACGATGGGCAGCCTGCGCGGGCACGGCGACGAGGCGGGGCGGCGGCGATGCGACTCCGGTCGGTGTACACGGGGTACTGGGTCGTCGCCGCGCTCTTCATCGCCGAGATCGCCGTCACGGGCGTCAGCTTCTACTCCTTCAGCATCTTCATCCGCGAGTGGCAGGCGGACGAGCAGCTGCGCTGGAGCCTCACCGCGATCAACGCCTCGTTCTGGATTGGGCTGCCGCTCGCGGTGCTCAGCCCGCTGATGGGGCGCAGCATCGACACGCGCGGTCCGAAGCTGCTGATGCTGCTCGGTGTGCCGGTCGTCGGCGTGGCCTTCGTCGTCGAGGCGCTGATGACGGAGCTCTGGCAGCTCTGGCTCGCGCAGGGGCTACTGGTCGTCGGGCAGTCGGCGGCGTTCCTCGGCACCGGCAAGCTCGTCGGCATGTGGTTCGACCGCGATCGCGGCCGGATGATGGGCATCGCGCTGGCCGGCAACAACGCGGGCGGCATCATCATGGGCAAGCTCGTGCCGGTGATGATCGACGGCATCGGCTGGCGCGCCACGCTCGGCTTCTTCGGCGTGGCGCTCGTCGTGCTCAACCTGCTGCTGATCTGGTTCTTCATCAAGGACCAGCCCGAGGACGTGCTCCGCGAGGCGAGCCGCCGCGCGGATCGCGCCGCCGAGGCGCGCGGGGCGCGCGTGCTCATCGCCGCCCGCGACGCGGAGCGGGAGCGGACCGTCGCTGCGGGCCGCCTCGGCCTGTGGCAGCTCACCGTCGGCCTGACGCTGCGCACCTTCGCCGATGCCTGGA
>CAMDBZ010000055.1 GCA_945889565.1 Thermoflexus hugenholtzii JAD2
CGTGGTCGGTCGCCGAGGGCGAGGCCGATGCGGACCTGGCCGTCTCGATGGCGAAGGCCTGGTGCGGTGATGCCACCCGTCGCGTGGTGGCCCACGGCCAGCAGATCCACGGCGGCATCGGCTTCACCAAGGACTACAAGATCCAGCTCTTCTACCGCCGTCAGAAGCGCTCCGAACTCGCCTACGGCGACGGCGACCACCACCGCGAGCTCGTCGCCCAGCAACTCGGCATCTAACCCGAGTCGCTCGACGGGCACGGCCTGAGTTCGGAGGCAGGGAGGGACGCGCATGACTTCGCAGCCCGCCACGCTGGTCACACAGGACATGCAGGACCGCAAGAACGTGTGGTCAGCGCCGCGTGTGTCGCCGCCGATCGCGCTCTCGGACATCCGCAAATGGGCGATCGCGGTGTACTGGCCGGAGAAGCCGCCCCGGCTGTTCTGGGATGAGGAGTACGCGAAGGCGACGCGCTTCGGCGGCATCATCGCACCGCAGGACTTCAACCCGTTCGCGTGGCCGGTCGAACGCCCCGATATGGGCGGCTTCAACGCCAGCGCCACAGCGGCGCGTGTGGGCGAACGCGGCATGAACGGCGGCCAGACAGACGTGTACCACACGCCGATGCGGCCCGGCGACGTGATTACCTCGAGCTCCGCGCTCGTCGACTGGAACGAGCGCCAGGGCCGCCTCGGCCTCACGCTGTTCAGCTACACGGAGAACCGCTGGACGAACCAGCGCGGCGAGCTGGTGAAGGCGCGCACCTCGGTGGGCATCCGTTACTAGCGGCGGCCCACCTGCGCCCGCGGGCGGCGCCTTCGGGCGCGGCAATCGATCGCGTGGCGCCCGTGCGCTGTACGTCGCGTCACGTTACGGGCATGTCGTGCGCCACGTATGGTGGAGGGAGAGCGACGCGACATCCGCTCTCGGACGAGACGACCATGCCGGACCAGATTGACAGCGACGCCACCAGCGCACTCGACCGCCTGATCGAGGCGCGCCGCGCCGGCCCCGCGGGCGGGACGCGCGAGTTTGGCGCAGCTGACAGGGTTGGGGAGCTCGCGGAGCTCGCCGACCTGGCGCTGGCCCTCGAGCAGCACTGGGCCGAGACTCGCGCGCTCGACACCGACGCGTTGTGGACGCGTGTGCAGGCAGACGTCGCGCGCACCCGGCAACGGCGCAGTTGGAGCGCGCTGCGCGTGCTGCGGGGCGCCTGCCGCTCGGCGCCCGTGGTGGCGCGCGCGGCCGTCGGTGGCGCCGCCGCGATGCTCGGCGGGCTCGCGCTGCTGCTCGCGGTACTCGCCGTGCAGCGGGACCGCAGCGAGGCTGCGTTCGTCAGCGATGTGCGCGGCCTGTCGGGGTTCGCGCAGCGCGCGCTCACCGACCAGCACTTCACGAGCGCCGAACAGGCGGAGGTCGAGCGCCGCGTCCACGCGCTAACGCTCACAGTGGAGACCGACCCCCAGGCGCTACTGCAACTCGACGCAGCCCAGCTGGACACCGTCGCGACGGCGCTCGACGGGCTAACCGAGCGGCTGAGCCCGCTAGCGGCCGCGCAGCCGAGCGTGCACGCCTCGGTCGACTCGATCGCGGGGCTCACCCAACGCGTGCAAGACGCGCGCCAGGCGTTGCCGCCGCCGCCCGGGCAAGCTGCGCGCGCGCGCAGCAGCGACGAGCGCAGCAATACGGGCGGCAACGGCGGCGGCGAGCAGCGCGAGGAGCACGCGCGCGGCGCGGCCACACCACCCGCGGCCGGCCAGCCCGGGGCACCGACGCAAGCGCGGTCCACTGCCGCACGCGAAGCAACGGCGACGCGCGCCCCTCGCACGCCCACGCCAACCGTCACGGCAGCGCCGACCGTGCCGGCGAGCAGCGCACTCGCGACGCGCTTCCCGTTCTGCAGCGACGGTCCAAGCAGCAACGTCGCTGGCTGCCAGGGCGCGCTAGAGCGCGCCACCGACCGGTGTACGCCCGCGGGCGTGACGGCGCTCAACCGTGAAGCCCTCGGCCGCTGCACGGACGCCATCGACAGCGCGCGGCGCAACTGCGACCGGCTGCAGTCGCGCGCCGAAGACGCGTGCCGGCGGCAGCTGGACGTGGTCCTGGCGCAGGCGAAGCGGGCGCCTGCCGGCAACGCGACGCCAACGCCAACGCCAACGCCGACGTCGCGCGAGGGCGCGTGGCGTACCGAAGATTGGGAGCGCACCAGCGACTGAGCGCGCACCGGACCCCGGGCCGCGCGGAGTTGCCGCGCGAGGGTTGGCGGCCACCGCCAGCCGGCGGCCCCCGCGCTACCCGCCGACCTCATCGAGCGGGCCCAGGGAGGAGACGAGCGTGCCTTCGCGGAGCTGTACCGCGTCCGTGTCCATGAGGTCGCGCGCTACGCCGGGGCGCTGTTGCGGGCGGACTACCTCGTGGAGGACGTCGTCGCGCAGACGTTCCTGCTCGCGTGGCGCGACCTGCCGCGGCTACGCGACCCCAGACGCTTCGACTCCTGGCTCTTCCGCATCGCTCATAACCAGGCGATGAGCGCGCACCGCCGCCGCAAGACGCTGCCGCTGGAGTCCGCGCCCGAGCAGGCGGACCTGAGCACGGACGGCTCGCCCCACGACGCGCTCGACGCCGCGGACGAGGCGGCGGCGATTCGCGCGGCGCTCGAGCAGCTGCCGGAGCCCCAGCGCAGCGTGCTCGTGCTGCGCTTCCTGCACGGCTGGCCACACGCGGAGGTCGCCCGCGCGCTCGGCAAGCGCGAGGAGGCGGTGCGCGCGCTGCAGTATCGCGCGCTGAGCCGCATGCGTGACCTCCTGCGCCAGGAGCTGGCCCCGGAACGCTAGCCCCCGACCGAGCTCTACCGTAACTCCACCGCTACGCGCGTCACGTTCGCGCCACACCCGCGCCTACTCGGTGTACGGATACGCCGCGACTGTCTGCGCGTGTGCAGGAGGACCCCGATGACCGACCAGCCAGCCACCCCCAGCGTCGGTTCCGCGGCCGCCGAGGGCGGAGGCGGGCGGCGCGAGTTTCTTGCGCGCGCCGGCATGGTGTCGCTCGTCGCCCCCGCGGTGCTCTTCTCGGGCACCCGGCTGCTGAGCGCGAACGAGGACGACACCGTCGCGAGCGCGCTCACGACCGGCCTGACGCTCACGCCCGCGACGGCGTTCGGCATCGCCGGCGCGGCGCACACCGTGACGGCGACCGTTTCGCCCGTCGCAGCCAGCGAGACCGTGCAGTTCAAGGTGACGGCGGGGCCGAACCTGAACAAGGCCGGTACGACGGGCGCCGTAGCGACCGACAGCAACGGCAAGGCGACCTTCACGTACACGAGCGACGGTAGCGCGAGCGGCGTCGGTACGGACACCATCACCGCGTGGATCGAAACCGTGGTGAACACTCCGCCGGCGCCTGATGCCAGTGAGGTGAAGGCGACCGCCACCATCCGCTGGCTGGCCGCGGCCACGGCGCTCTCGCTCACTCCGGACGTGGACACGAACGTCGTCGGCACGCAGCACAGCATCGAGGCGACGGTCACGCCGGCCGCCGAGGGCGTGCCGCTGCGGCTGCAGATCACCGCCGGCCCGAACGCGGGCGAGGCGCTCGCGATGACGACGGCCGCGAACGGCAAGGCCACGTTCACGTACCTCGGCGACGGGGGCGTGGGCATCGACACGATCGCGATCTGGGTCGACCTCAACGGCAACGCCACGCGCGAGCCGGCGAGCGAGCCGTGGGCCTCGGCGTTCAAGCAATGGACGGCGCCCAGCATCAGCAGCATCGGGCTGTCGCCGTCCAGCGACAGCGGGCTCACCGGCAGCTCGCACACGGTAACCGCGACGATCGCGCCCGTGGCCGCGAACATCCCGCTGCGCTTCCGCGTCATCAGCGGCCCCAACACGAGCGACGCGGGCGTCGGCGTCACGAACGCATCCGGGCAGGCGACGTTCAGCTACGTCGGCGACGGCGGAGTGGGGCTCGACACGATCACGGCGTGGTTCGACGCGAACGGCAACGGCAACATCGACGCCGGCGAGGCGCAGGCGTCCGCGGTGAAGCTGTGGACCACCGCCGGCGTGTTGAGCGTCTCGCTCTCGCCCGTGAGCGCCACCAACGCGATCAACACCCAACACACTGTCACCGCAACGATCGCGCCCGTGCAGGCCGGACAGCTGATCCGCATCCGCGTGGTGTCGGGCCCGAACGCGGGCGACGCCACGTCGGGGACGACGAACGCGTCCGGTCAGGTCAGCTTCACGTACCTCGGCGACGGCGGCGTGGGTACGGACGTGATCAGCGCGTGGCACGACGCCAACAACAACAACACGCTCGACGCCGGCGAGGCGCAGACTACGGCCGTCAAGCAGTGGACGCTCACGGGCACGAACACGCTGGCGCTGACGCCGGCCACCGCGACGAACGTGATCAACACCTCGCACACGGTCACGGCCACGGTCACGCCGGTGCAGGCCGGGCTGCTGATCCGCTTCAAGGTGATCGCCGGCCCGAACCTCAACGACACGGCCGCCGCGACGACCAACGCGTCGGGGCAAGCGAGCTTCAGCTACGTCGGCGACGGCGGCGTCGGCACCGACGTGATTAGCGCGTGGCACGACGCGAACGGCAACACCACACTCGACGCGGGCGAGGCGCAGGCGGCGGCGGTCAAGCACTGGACGCTCGCGGGCGCTCAGTCACTCGCGCTGTCGCCGGCCACGGACACGAACGCGCTCGGCACGTACCACACGGTGACGGCCACGGTGTCCCCGGCGCAGGCGGGCCTGCCGATTCGCTTCCGCGTGCTCAGCGGACCGAACACCGGCGACACGGAGCTGAAGACGACGAACGCCGCGGGCCAGGCGACGTTCACCTACAAGGGCGACAGCGGCGCGGGCACCGACACGATCGTCGCATGGCACGACGCGAACACGAACAACCAGATCGACGCCGGCGAGGTGCAGGGCATCGCCACCAAGGTGTGGAGCGGCACGCAGCCGATCTCGCAGCAGGGCCAGCTGCGCAAGCTCGACCTGACGCCGAAGGCGCGCACGGTGAAGCTCGGCACCACGCACACGGTGCGCGCGAAGGTGCACGCACAACAGGCGGGCATCGTGGTGCAGTTCCGCATCGTCGCCGGCCCCAACATCGGCGAGAGCGGCACCGGCACCACGGACGGCGGCGGCAACGCGTACTTCAGCTGGGTCGGCGACGCCGGCGAGGGCACGGACTTCGTGGCCGCCTGGGTCGAGCGCAACGCGAACAACCAGCCGGACGGCGACGACATCATCGACATGGCGCGCGTGCGGTGGCACGGCAAGCCCTCGACACCCAAGGTGAGCGACGACGACTTCGACTCGTGCGAGGACTGGCGAGACGGCTTCGAACGCAAGAAGGACGAGGACCACGGCTGGGCCAACTGGCTGCAGGTCAACGACCGCAGCCGCGGCAAGAGCGATGACGAGCGCAAGAGCAACGCCAGCAACGCCGACAGCAAGAACAAGAAGAAGGGCAGCGAGGACGACGACTAGCGCGCGGGCCGCGCCGCCGCGCCCCGAAGTCACTCCGTAACACGACAAGCGGGCCCGGATATCTTCCGGGCCCGCTTGTTGCGCCCGCGCCGTTGCGAACGCCGTCGGCGCGCGGAGCGATCCGCGAGGCCACCCCGCACGTAGTACCTCCGCAACCAGTGCGAACCGGAGGGGGTACCGATGCGGGTATTGAGGATGTGGGCGCGCCCGAGCGCCGTACGCGACCACGGCAGGACGTGGCTCGCGGTGGCAGTCGCGGGGCTCGCGCTCGCGCTGACACCGCTCGTCGCGACCGGCCAGGCGCCCGCCGTCGTGCAGGTCGACGCCGGCGAGTTCTACATCGGCACGACGACCGCGGCGCCCCCCGGTGCACTTACCTTCAACGTGAAGAACAACGGCCGCTTCGGCCACGAAGTGGTGCTGATCAAGAGTGACCTCGCGACCAACGCGCTGCCGGCGACCGACGGCAAGGCCGACGAGGCCGGCTGGCAGATCCTCGCCCGCACCACGCCGCCGGCGCTCGCCGCGGCAGGGACGCAGCAACTGAGCGCGACACTCACCGAAGGCCGCTACCTACTCGTCTGCAACCTCAAGGCCGAAGGCGTCGCCGGCCACTACGGCCGCGGCATGGTCGCCGCGTTCACCGTGCGCGCCGGCGCGACCATCACTGCCCCGCCGCCCCCACCCGTCGCCGCCCAGGCGACCGCCACGGCCGCAGCCGGCGCACCGACAGCTCCAAGCACCGGCAACGCCGGCCTCGGCGCCGACGACGTCGGGGTGGGCTTCGTGGTGCTGCTGGGCGCGTTGACGGTCATGGTCGTCGCGGGCGGCCGCGTCCTGAGCCGCATGCGCCGCTAGCGCTCGACTTCGCCGAGCGCAGCCAGGCGTGGCGAGGACACCGCGAGTTGCGCGGTGGCCTCGCCGTTACGTCGCCCACCCGCACGCGGCAAGCGTAATTCGCCGCGCCGCCCGCTACGATGCCGGGCATGCCGCTCGCCCGCCGAGGCCGCCCGCCGTACCCGGACGTGCTCACGCCCGCAGAGTGGAGCGTGCTGCAGCTGCTGCGCCACGGCCTGTCGAGCGCGCAGATCGCCCGCCTGCGCCGCACCGGGCGGCCCGCCGTCACGTTCCACCTCGCCAACATCGCGGCGAAGCTCCAGCTGCCCTCACGCGCGGCGCTGCGCCACTGGCCGGGCGTCCCGGCCGGCTCGGCGCTGGCCGCGCGCAACCGCACGAGCGCCCGCACGCCATCGGAGGCCGCCATGCCAGCACCAGGGCCCGCATCGACGCCCGCGCCATCCGCCGACCCCGGCGCGCTCGGCCCAATCGGCCAGCTCTCGCTACTCGTCACCGACATCGAGCGGGCGACGGCGTTCTATCGCGACACGCTGGGGCTGCCGCACCTGTTCACGTTCGACACGCTCGCGTTCTTCGACTGCGCCGGCACGCGGCTGTTCCTGTCGACGCCGGAAACCACGCCGGAGGGCGGAAGCTGGCGCCCGTCGTCGGTGCTCTACTTCCGCGTCGAAGACATCGCGGCGGCGCACGCGCGGCTCGCGGCCGCAGGCGTGCCATTCGTAGGCGCCCCGCACCTCGTCCACCGCCACGAATCCGGCGTCGAGGAGTGGATGGCGTTCTTCGCGGACCCGGACGGCAACACGCTCGCCCTCATGGCGCAGGTCGCGCCCGCCGGCGCCTAGCCGTCACCCTCGACGCCCCCCGCGGACCGCGCGCCAGGCGCTGACGCAAGCGCCCGCGCTGCGCACAATGGCCCCGTGGCGGCGCCAGGCCGCCCGGTGCCGCGAGGAGCCCCGATGGCCGACCACCCGCTCGACCCGCTGTTCCACCCGCGCTCGGTCGCGCTCGTCGGCATGCCGCGTGACGTCGAGGCGCGCGGCAGCGGCTTCTTCCACGCACTGCTCGACCAGGGCTACCCGGACCACCACCCGCTGTACCTCGTCAACCCGAACGCGACGGTGATCGCGGAGCGCCCGTGCTATCCGACGCTGCTCGACTGCCCCGGACCCGTCGACCACGTGATCTCGCTCGTGCCCGCGCGCGCGGCCGGCGCGCTCGTCGACCAGTGCGTGGCGAAGGGCGTGCGCACGCTGCACCTCTACACCGCGGGCTTCGCCGAGAGCGGCGACGCCGAGCTCGCGGCGCTCGAGCAGGCGCTCGTCGCGCGCGCGAACGCGGGCGGGGTGCGCGTGATCGGCCCCAACTGCATGGGCTTGTACGTGCCCGCGGAGGGGCTCGCGTTCTACGAGGAGTTGCCGCGGGAGTCCGGGCCCGTCTTCGGCATCTCGCAATCGGGCGGCAACGCCGGCGACATCATCCGCGGGCTCGCCGAGCGCGGGCTGCGCTTCTCGAAGCTCGTCTCGTTCGGCAACGGCCGCGACGTGGCGGCCGCCGAGCTGTTCGCCTACGCGGCGGCCGACGACGAGAGCCGGCTCGTGGTCGCGTACCTCGAGGGCGTGCCGGACGGGCCGGCGCTGTTTCGCGCGCTGCGCGCGTGCGCTCGTACGAAGCCCACGATCGTGCTGAAGGGCGGTGTGTCCCGCGCGGGCGCGCGCGCCGTCAGCTCCCACACGGCCTCGCTCGCCGGCGCGACGGAGGTGTTCGACGCGCTCTGCCGGCAGGCGGGAGCGATCCGCGTGGACACGATGGACGAGCTGCAGGACCTGGCGGTGCTGCTGAGCACGCAGGCGCGCCGCATCGACGGGGCGCGCGCGCTGCTCGTCGGTCGCGGCGGCGGCTTCTCCGTGCTGTCCACCGACGAGATCGCGCGCCACGGCATCGACCTGCCAGAGCTGCCGCCGGAGGCGCAGCGGGTGCTACGCGAGCACATCCCGATCGCAGGCAACAGCATCCGCAACCCGCTCGACGTGAGCTCGCTCAGCGGCGAAAGCGGCCGCGCGATGCACACCGTGCTGCGCGTGGCGGCGACCACGCCCGGCTACGACTTTATGTTCGCGACGCCGGACAGCGCGCCCGCGAGGCGAGGCGAGGCGGTGCGCCGCGCCGCGTTCGGCACGCCGCCCCCCGACGACGCGCGCGCCCGCGAGCAGGAGCGGCGCGCGCTCGCCGAGCTTGCGGAGCTGCAGGCGGAGCACGCCCGCCCCGTCGTCGTGGTGCGGCGCAACCGCGGCGACGAGCTCGCCCCGGACGCCGAGCTCTTGCGCAGCGCGCTGGACGCAGGCCTCGCGGTGATCCCCAGCGTCCCGCGGGCCGCGCGCGCCGTCGGCCTGCTGCTGCGCTGGCGCGCCGCGCGCACGGGCCTGCCATCGATCTTCTGAGGGGCCGAACACGAGCGCTGACAGGGGCTTCCGCGCTTCCCAACGGGGCGCGCACCGCCTACCCTGCACCCTGCGGGGTGTGCGGACGGGTGGCTCCATGACCCTGCGTAGCTCGCTGCGCCCTCGCACCTCACGGCAGGCCGCGCGCGCGCTGCGCGCGCTGCTCGCATGGGCGGTGCTCGCAGCGGTGCTCGTGCCGCTGTGGCCGCAGCCGGCTGCGGCTGCGCTGCCCCCGACTCCGACGTTCACCACGGCGTTCGCTGCCCTCGTCGTCGG